>DASYQW010000124.1 GCA_036005065.1 Candidatus Methylomirabilota bacterium
GGGGTGACCGATGTCTCCCGCAAAGAAGAGATCCACCGCGAAGAGGAAGACGGCCGCGAAGAAGACGGCCAAGAAGCGGACCGCGAAGAGGAAGACCGCGAAGAGGAAGACCGCGAAGAGAAAGACCGCGGCGCGCAAGCCAGCGGCAAGGAAGCGGACCGCGAAGCGGCGGAGCACAGCGAAGAAGAGCACCACGGCGAGGAAGCGGACCTCGAAGAGGCGGACCGCGAAGCCGTCGATGGCGAAGAAGCGGACCGCCGCGAAGAAGAAGTAGCCCGCGGCTTCACCCGTTTTCTCCGGGAAGGGGGGCGCATCGGCCCCCCTTCCTCGGTTTTCGGAGCCCGTTGCGTGCTAGGCTGCGCGCCGCGCACGCGCAGCCGATGGTCACCACAACAGCCGATCACACTCCGGTAGCCGACGCCGTCCGCACCCCGAGCGTCCTCGTGGTGCTGGTGGTGAGCAACGGAGCTCGCTGGCTGAGGGAGAACCTCCGCTCCCTGGCTGGCCAGACTCATCCCAAGCTCGGCGTGATCGCCGTCGACGGTGGTTCGAGGGACGGGTCTCGCGAGATCCTCCAGCAAGCCCTGGGGCCGCAACGGCTCATCGTCCTCCCAGAGGACCGGGGGTTATCCGGCGCGTTGCGTGCGGCCCTGGACCTCCCCGTGGCCAGGGCCGCCGACTATGTCCTCGTCCTGCACGACGACGCGGCCCTGGCGTCCGACGCGGTGACCTTCATGGTGGAGGCCGCCGAGGGCCTGCGGGGAGTGGAGCGGGTCGGCATCGTCGGGCCCAAGGTCGTAGACTGGGACGACCCGGCAATGCTCCGCGAGGTGGGGCGTTCCACCGACCGGTTCGGCCATCCCCATACGCCGTTGCAGGACGGGGAGTTGGACCAGGGCCAGTACGACCGGATCCTCGAGGTCCTGTACGTCTCGTCCTGCGCCATGCTCATCTCCCGGGAGGCCTGGCAGCGGACGGGTCCCTTCGACGAGCGCTTCGGCGGGCATCACGACGATCTGGATTTCTGCTGGCGGGCCCGCCTGGCCGGCTTCCGGGTCCTCATGACGCCGCTCGCCCAAGCCCGGCACCGTGGGGAGGGCGGAGAGCGGGCCGTGGCTCACGAACGCGGCCCCCAGTACCACGCCGAGCGGGTGGCGGTAGCCTCCATGCTGAAGAACTACGGGGCCCTCTCGCTCCTGTGGCTCCTTCCCCTCCATGTCGTGATCGAGGCCGCGCGCCTGGCCTACCTCGGGGTGGCCCGCCGGCTGGAGGAGGCCTACGAGCTGCTCGCCGCATGGGCGTGGAACCTAGCCCACCTGCCCTCGACGGTCCGCCGGCGTGTGAGGGCCCAGTCGGTGCGGAGGGTCCCGGATCGGCTCATCCGTCGGTTCATGGAGTCGGAGTTCTTCCGTCCTCCGAGGTGGTTCGTGGAGGCCGAACGCATCCTGGGGGAGCAGATCGAGCTGGAGGAGGAGGCGGAGCGGGCACCGGTCCGCGCTCGCTTCGCGTCGCTCGCGGGCCAGCATCCCGCCTTGGTGGCCTGGACTCTGGGCCTCGGGATCATGGCGCTGGCCTTCCGGTTCCTGGTGGGACCGGAGGTCCTGCAGGGCGGGGCCCTCGCCACGTTTCCTGCGGGGCCCACGGGGTTCTTTCACGAGCTCGTCTCGGGCTTCCGGACCACCGTGCTCGGGGGGTCCCAAGCCGCGAGCCCCGCGCTCGGCGCCCTGGGCGGGCTGTCGGCGGTCGCGTTCGCTAGCACCGGCGTGGCCCAGAAGCTCCTGCTGGTCTGCCTGCCGCCGGTCGCCGGCCTCGTCCTATACCGCTCGATGCTTCGCCAGACCGGGCAACGGGTAGCCGCCGTCGTCGCGGCGGGCGCCTACGCGCTCTCGGCCACGGTCTTCTGGGCGTTCTCCGAGGGGCGGATCGAGGTGCTCGTGGCGCTGGCGGTGTTGCCAGCAGTCGCGGATCGGCTCGACGCCGCCTTCGGGCGCGGCTCGCCGGGTCCTCCCTTCCGCTTCGTGGTGGGTATGGGAGCCGCGCTGGCCATCGGTGTGGCGTTCTTCCCCGGCATCCTCCTACCGGTCGGAGCGCTGGCCGCGCTCCAGCTCGTCGCTGGCCGGACACGGAGCCGTGGGCTGGCTCTGACCGTCGCGGCCACCGCGGTGGCGGGCATCCTCTTGGCGCCCGTGGTCCCGGACATCGTGACGTCTCCGGGCCCGGAGCTCTCCTCGTTGGTGGGCGAGCCGAGCTTCTCCCTGTTAGCCCGTCTGGCGCCGGGAACGGGTCCGGGGACCTGGCCGGTGGCCTGGTTCCTCCCCGCCGCCGCCCTGATCGCCTTCAGCCTGGTGGGGCCGCCGTATCGGGGCCGGGCCTGGCGCGCGACGCTTGCCGCCATCAGCGGCGTGTTCCTGGCGTGGGCCTCCGCTGCCGGATACTTGCCTGCGGCCTTCACCAATGCCCCGGCCTATCTCGCACTCGCCGCTGTGGCCGAGGCAACCGTCGTGGCCTACGGCCTGGCCTCGATCGGGTCGGGCATCGAGCGGGAGGCGTTCGGGTATCGGCAAGTGGCCGCCGGCGTCGTCGCGCTGCTCCTCGCCGGCGGCCTGGTGGGCCAGACCTTCCAGGCGGCGCTGGGGAACTGGACGATCGGCCCGAACGCGTTGCCATCGGCATGGCCGCTCGTCTCGAACGAGCCGGGCGACTTCCGGATCCTGTGGCTCGGTCGGCGGAGCGGCGACCCCTTCCCGGCTCCGGGTGGCGATCCTTCAGGGATCGTGGAGGCCGGATCGGCGACCGTCCGCTTCGCCGTCACCGACCGCGACGGGATCAGCGCCCTGGACGTCGGAAGGCGCGAGGAGGGAGCGGGATACGACTACCTTCGGCGGACGCTCACCGAGCTCCTCGCGGGCCAGACGAGCCACGGCGGCGCGCTCCTTTCCCCACTCGCCATCCGGTTCATCGTGGCGGGAGAGGGCGATCTCCCCGCCGCGGCCGCGGCCAGGCTCGACGCCCAGCTCGACCTGAACCTGACCCCCGCCGGCGGGCTCGTGATCTACAACAATTCGCGCGTCCTGCCGGTCGCGTTCGTGACCTCCTCGCCCCCGTTCGCCGACGCGGCCGGCGGCACCGACCTCGAGCCGATCGCTTCCCTTCCTCCCCCCGACGTGAAGTCGATCGCCTCGCTCCCGGGAGGCTTCGGTGGCACATCCACCGGCGGGTTCGGGTTCGTCTCTGAACAAGACGAAGGCGGTTGGCGCGCGCAGACGGGGGGACGAACCCTTGGGACGGAGCCGGCGTTCGGCTGGGGGGTCGGGTTCGATGCGGCGCCGGGGCCCGTTCGCCTGACCTATGCCCTTCAGTGGATCCGGACCTCGGAGGCGATCGCGCTGGCGCTGTTGTGGCTCGCCGTGCTGTGGATCACTCGTCGGCGCGTGGTCCGATGAGGTTCCGCGGCCAGGCCGGATGGGCGCTCCTCGTCTTGGCCGTCGTCGTGGCCGGGGGAG
>DASYQW010000125.1 GCA_036005065.1 Candidatus Methylomirabilota bacterium
GACGAGCTCCACCTCGAACCGTTCTCCGCAGGAGAGCTCGCCGCCGAGGAGCTCCAGGGTGCCCGAGTAGATCACCGTTCCCCAGAGCTCCCCCGCGACCCGGTCCCGCACCCGGGCCAGCAGGTCGTCGGGAGCCAACAGTCGGCCGAGCCGGCCCTCCTGATAGAGGCGGCGGGTCCCCTGCACGGTGACGTGACTCGAGAGCGCCGAGACCTTCCGCGTCGTGATACGGGTCCCTCAGATCACTCCATCGCGCCGAAGCTGGGCGATGTCGTCGCGCGTCCGGCCGAGCATCGTCAGCACCTCATCGGTGTGGCGGCCGAGGGTCGGGGCCACGGTGCGGACGACCACCGGGCTCTCCGACAGGCGCACCGGCGTCCGGACGTGAGGCACCGCCCCCAGCTCCGGGTCCTCGACCGAGACCACCATCGCCCGATGACGCACCTGGGGATCGGCAAAGAGCTCGGCGTAGCTGTACACGGGACCGCAGGGGACCCCGGCTTCGTCCAGGACGGCGATCCAGTGCGCGGTCGGCCGCGTCGTCAGCACGGCCTCCATCTCCTTCTCCAGCGCGTCCCGATTCGCCAGGCGGTCCGGGCCTCGGGCGTAGCGCCCGTCGTCGGTCCACTCGGGATGCCCGAGCGCCCGCGCGCACCGCTCCCAGATCGGCTGGCTCGCCGCCCCGATCATCAGGTAGCCATCCTGGGTCGCGAACCGCTGGTACGGGGCGTTCTGCCGATGCCGTGACCCCTGTCGGGTCGGCTCTCGATGGTCGACCAGCCAGCCGGCGCTCGTCCACGAGCCGAAGCCGAGCGCCGTCTCCAGGAGCGAGCACTCCACCCGCTGGCCCCGCCCCGTCCGGCCCCGCTCGTAGAGGGCGCTCAGAATGCCCTGGACCGCCCACATCCCCGTCCCCAGATCGCAGATGGGGAGACCCACCGAGGTCGGCGGCCCGTGCGGCTCCCCGGTCACGTGCATGATCCCGCCCAGGCCCTGGGCGATCAGGTCGAATCCACCCTTGTCGCGATAGGGGCCGTCGTACCCGAAGCCGGAGAGCTGGGCGTAGATGAGCCGCGGGTTCTCGCGGATCAGCACGTCGTAGCCGAGGCCGGCCCGCTCCATCACACTCGGGCGGTAATTCTCCACCAGGACGTCCACCCGCGCCACCAGCTGGAAGAAGATCTCCCGGCCCCGGGGCTTCTTGTAATCGAGGGTCATGCTCCTCTTGTTCCGGTTGATGTACCGGAAATAGGCGTTCCGCTCGCTCCCGTCGCCCATCTTCCGCGAGGAGTCCCCCGTTCCGGGTCGCTCGACCTTGAGCACGTCGGCGCCCATGTCGGCCAGAATCATGGTGCAGAACGGGCCGGCCATGTGCTCGGTCAGGTCCAGCACCGTGAGCCCGTGCAGAGGGCCCGGTCGGTCAGTCGGGGTCATGCCGCCTCCCGTCGCTTCGCCGTTCGTCAGTCATCCGGATCGCCCGATCACGTCCGCTTCGCGTACCCTCCCATCCGACGCTTCGCCCGGTCGCCGGCCCGCCGGACGGCTTCGCGCGCCGAGGTCCGGGCCGATCCGCTCGGTGTCACCTTGTGGGCGATCACGGTGTAGAGGTCCTCCTTCTCCAGGAGGATCTGATAGACGTCGAAGTCGTCCTGGGCCAGGGTGTTCAGGTCCGCCGCGAGCGTGGCATAGGTACTCCGCACGACCTTCCACGTCAGCGCCATCCGGCCTCCAGTCCTAACGGCACCCAGTGCCAGTCTCATGCCACCTCCCCACCCTCCACATCAAACGCCTCCGGTCACGTCGCGGTGCGCCGATCCACGCGGCCTCCGGAGCGGGAAACCTTCACCGAGCGCAACTTGCCCGAGGCATTGGCCTCGGGGTGACCACGGTCGGCCGCGGCTCCCTCGATCTCGGCATTGACCTCGGCTCCGAGGAGGAGCACCAAGGCCGTCACGTAGAACCACAGCAGCAACAGGATGACGCCGCCAATCGAGCCGTACGTCGCGTTGTAGTCGGCCACCTGGCTCACATACAGCCGGAGCGCGAGTGAGGCCCCGAGCCAGACGGCCAGCGCCACGACCGAGCCTGGCGTGATCCACCGCCACCGCTGCCCGGCGGCCGGGGCGAAATGATAGACGAGCGCGACTCCGGTCAGGACCAGCGCCATGAGGACAGGCCAACTCACCACGCTCCAGACCGCCGTGAACAGTGACCCCAGTCCGATCCGGGCGGCCACTCGCTCGCCGATCTGCGGGCCAAACACCATCAGGAGCAGGGCGGTCACCGTGAAGAGTGCAAATCCCGCGGTGAGGATGACGGCGAGCAGCCGCCGCTGCCACCAGGGGCGCGGGTCCTCGATGTCGTAGACGATGTTCAGAGCGGCCATCACAGACGCCATGCCGCTCGAGGCCGACCATAACGCGATGACGGCCCCAACCGAAAGCAGACCGCCATGGGCGCCACGCACGACCTCTCGGACTGTCTCTCGCAGGAGCGACGCCGCGTCCGGCGGCAAGACCTGGTCGAGATAGCGCAGCAGGCGGCCGATGAGGTGCGATCCGGGGAACAGGCCGACCACGGCCGTCAGGACCAGGAACGCGGGGAACAGCGAAAACAGAAACCAGTACGACAGGGCTGCCGCTCGCACGGGGATCTCGTCCTCCCCGATTCGACGGTAGAGCCGCCGGCCGAGGTCGCGAACCGAAAGCCCGCCGAGCCGCCATGGTGAGAGGTGGCGGCCGGCCGGGAAGCGCGTGACGCGGGCTCTCGTCATGGAGGGGCTCGGCGAGGTGCCCTCCGGGGCGATGCGGTCGCGAAGGCCGTCATCGAAGGGACGCGGCGGTCACTCATCTGGAGCCGGACCAATTTCTAAGATTGAGGGCGGAGCCGGAGGCGTGTCAAGGCACTAACCGTCTCGCCCGGCACGGCGAAGAATATCACCGCGCCCATGCCCGTCCCAAGACAAGCAGAAGGGGGAAGGTCAATGAGACAGCGCAAGGCCGCGACACCGATCATGCCGCCCAGGCCCAGGCTCCCACGGGGGATGGTGACCCTGGCGATTCTCCTCACGCTCGTCACGACCGCCCTGTCGGGCTGCATCCTCGTGCCGGTGGGTTACGGACATGAACACGGGCGGCACTGGGGCCACGGACACGGGTACGGCAGATGGGAGCGGCACCACGACAGCTGGAGATAGCGATGGAGCGGCACCTTTCCGCGCGAGCCGTCGAGGTGCCCCGCCGGGGCGATCAGACGCCGACCCCGAGCTGGCGGGAGACGAGTCGAGCGTAGAAGCCGCCGCGCCAGAGCAGTGTGTCGTGAGTCCCCGTCTCGATGACGCGCCCTTCGTCCAGCACGACGATCTGGTCAGCGGCGCGCACGGTCGAGAGGCGGTGGGCGATGACCACGGTCGTCCGCCCGCGCGCGAGTCGCTCGAGGGCCTCCTGCACGGCCTGCTCGTTCACCGCGTCGAGGTGCGAGGTCGCCTCGTCCAGGATCAGCACCGGCGCGCTCTTGAGGAAGGCGCGCGCGATGGCGACCCGCTGCCGCTGCCCACCCGAGAGCTGGGCCCCGCGCTCCCCGACCACCGTCTCGAGGCCGTCGGGAAGGGTGGCCACCAGCTCGTCGAGGGCCGCGTGTCGGACGGCCTCGAGGATCGCGCCCTCGCTCGCATCGGGCTGGGCCAGACGGATATTCGCCCGCAGCGTGTCGTTGAAGAGGTAGGTATCCTGGGCGACCAGGGCGATCCGGCGGCGGAGATCGTCGAGGCGGTGCGCGCGGAGATCGCGCCCCTGGAGGCGGACCGCGCCGGCCGACGGGTCCCAGAACCGGAGGAGGAGGTGGGCGACGGTCGTCTTTCCGGCCCCGGACGGGCCTACCAGGGCGAGCGTGGTGCCGGCCGGGACCGCGAAGGAGACGTCGAGGAGCGCGGGCCGAGGCCGGCCCGGGTAGCGGAACGTCACGCCGGCCATCTCGAGGGCGGGATTTCCCGCCAGCACGCCCGGTGCGACGCCGGGGCCATCCGTCACCGGAACAGGCTCCGCCTGCACGGCGTGCACGCGGCGCGTGGCGGCGAGCGTGTCGGCCAGCTGCCGGCCGACCTGCGCGATCTCCCACACCGGCACGAAGGCGGACATCGCGAGGAGCGTGAGCATGGGCAGGATCGCCCCGTCGAGTCGGCCTCCGGCGGCCAGGAGGGCGCCGACGGTCGCCACCGCCAGGCCACCGAGCCCCGTCGCGACCTCCTGGAGGGCCGCGTCCCGCGTGAGGTCGCGCAGGAAGGGCATCCGGGCGCGGACATAGGCCTCGGCGCGAGCCGCGAGCTCCGCGCCGCGCGGGCGGACCTGCTGGAATGCGAGAATCTCGGCCAGGCCCTGCACGGTGTCGACGGCGTGGGCGTTGAGCTCGCCGGAGGCTTCGCGGGCGCGCGCGCCGAGCCGGTCGATCCGGCGGCGGCCGAGGATCGGGCTCAGGCCGGCGTAGACGAGCCACGGCACGAGAACCATCGCCATCGGCCAGCCATAGACCGCCACGGTGGCCAGGACGGCGGTGGGGACCAGCACCGCGACGCCCGCCGGCGTGATCGTGTGGGCGAAGAAATACTCGATCAGCTCGATATCGTGCGTGGCGACCCCGACGAGGTCCCCGCTCCGCCGACGCACCAGGTAGGCGGGCGCCAGCGCGTCGAGCTTCTCGAAGAACGTGATGCGCATGTCGGCGAGGAGCCGATAGGCGACGTCGTGGGCGAGCCAGGACTCGAGCCAGTGCAGGATCCCGGCCAGCGGCGCGACGAGGCCCAGGAGGAAGAGCCAGCCCCCGAGCGGTTCGCCCCGCTTGACGGCGAGCACGGTCAAGGCGCTGACGACACCGACACCGATCAGCGCCCCGACACGCGCCACCCCCAGGCCGAATGTGACGGCGAGCTGGCCACGGTGCCCGCGGCTCAAGCCGAGCAGGGTGCGGAGGACCGTGGCCCAGCCGGACCCTTCGGCCCGGAGCACGCCCGTCTCCGGCTCGGAGGGCAGCTCGACAGGGGGCGCGTCGAGGAGCGCAGGACCCGGATCCGGCGAGGACGGGGCGGGGAAGCGGTCGCCGCGGCCTGCCCCATCCATGGCCTGCCTGCCCATCAGCCGGACGTAGGCCCCGCGGTGCGCCATGAGCTCCGCGTGCCTGCCCGACTCGACGATCCGGCCGCCCTCGAGCACGAGGATGCGGTCGGCCCCGACGACGCTCGAGAGACGGTGGGCGATGATCAGCGTGGTGCGGTCGACCATCAGCCGCTCGAGCGCCTCCTGGATGATGACCTCGCTCTCGGCGTCCACTGACGACAGGGCTTCGTCGAGGATGAGGATCGGCGCGTCGCGCAGGAGCGCACGCGCGATGGCGACCCGCTGCCGCTGTCCCTCCGACAGGCGAACGCCTCGCTCCCCGACGACCGTCCGGTAGCCCTGCGGCAGTCGCGTGATGAACTCGTGGGCGTTCGCGGCCCGGGCGGCGGCCTCGAGCTCGGCGGCCGTCGCCTCCCGTCTGCCCATCCGGAGGTTCTCCTCGACGGTCCCGTGGAACAGGTAGGTGTCCTGGTTCACGACGGCGATCTGGCTCCGGAGCTGGTCCAGGGTGAGGGCCCGCGCGTCGTGGCCGCCGACGAGGACGCGACCCTTCTGCGGGTCGTAGAAGCGGAGAAGGAGGCGCGCGATCGTGGACTTCCCGGCCCCGCTCGGGCCCACGATCCCGACCCGCGTGCCGGCCTCGACCGCAAAGCTCAGGTCGGCGAGAGCCGGGCGCCGGCCACCCGGATAGGCAAACGACACGGCCTCGAAGGCCACCGTTGGCGCGAGCGCCGCAGGGTCGACCACGGGACGGGGCGGGTCGAGCACGAGCGGGCGGGCGGCCAGCAGGCGGAGAATGCCCTCGGCGGCGGCGCGGCCGAGCATGCCGCTGTGGAGGAGCACCCGGAGCTCGCGGAGCGGGCGAAACACTTCGACCCCGAGCATCAGGACGACGAGCAGGGCCTCGAGGGTCATCTCGCCGGTCCGGACGCGGTAGGCGCCCCAGCCGAGCGCGACCGCGGCGCCGACGGCCATGCCGGTATCCGTGATCCCGCGGGCCAGCGTGTTGGTGCCGAGAACACTCATCGTGCGACGGAAAAGCTCGTGGGCCCGAATCTGAAGGAGCGCGGCTCGAGCCCGGCTCTGGCCGAAGGCCTTCAGGGTTCCGAGGCCCTGGATCGCGTCGAGATACTCGGCGGCGAAGGCGGCGTAGGCCTGCTGCCGCGCCGCGCTCCGCCGGCTGTCGTGCCGGTGCCAGGCGGCGGGGGCGACGAGGGTCACCAGCGCGGCCACCAGGAGCGTGAGGGCGATGGGCAGATCGACGAAGGCCACGAAGGCGAAGATGAGGAGGGGCGTGAGGGCCGCGACGACGAGCTGGGGGAGGTACTGGCCAAAGTAGATCTCCAGCTGCTGGATGCCCTCCACCATGGAGAGCACGATGTCGCCGGTGCGCTCGCCGCCGAGGGAGGCCGGCCCCAGCCGGGTCACGTGGTCGTAGAGCCTCTCGCGCAGCCTCGCCTGGACACGGGCCGCTGTCCCATGGGCCACCATGCTCCGGACATACTCGAGCGCGCCCCGGAGAACGATGATCCCGGTGACGAGCGCGGCGAGACCCATGACCCGATCGAGCGGCGCGCCGCCGAGGACGCGGGCGAGGAGCCACCCGAGAAGCCCGAGGCGGGCGATGCCGGCGGCGACGGCCAGGATCCCGACCAGCACGGCGGCGGCAATGCGGAGGCGCACGCCCGCGGTGAAGGCCCACAGCCGACAATCGAGGTACACGGCGGCTTCTAGGATAGCGCAGCGACGGTGGGCACCGACGGGGCAGGTGTGACCCGTGCTCGGGCAGAATGCGGGCCCGGCGGGTTCCGGGCAGCAGCTCGTGCTCGGCGACGGCTCGGAGCCAGACATCTTGATCTGTCGCGGCTGAGCGCGCCAGGGTTCGAGTGGATCCGGTAATGGGTTGACGTCCCTCCCCCCGTCGGCTTACCGTCGTGCCACATCTCCAGCTTCGAGGGAGGGCATCCGATGGCCGACAGCCAGCTCATCCTCACCCCCGACGAGCGAGCCACATTCCAGAAGGGTCTCGCTCGCTTCCCCGGCGGCGTGGCGAAGGTCGACGCGTCGTCGCCCAAGACCGAAGGAGGAGCGACATGAGAGAGCATCGGCGGACGCGATGGATGTGGATCGGGCTCGCCGTCACGGTCGCCGCGGGGCTCCCGGTGCTCGACGCAGTCACCGCTCGAGCCCAAGCCCCCCGCCCGGTCACCGGAG
>DASYQW010000126.1 GCA_036005065.1 Candidatus Methylomirabilota bacterium
GCCGGATTATTCCGACACGCCGTTAGGGCTTCTCGAGCTTCGCCCAGGTGTCGCGCAGGGGCACGGTCCGGTTGAACACGAGCCGGCGCCCACCCGAGTCCGGATCGGCGCAGAAGTAGCCGAGCCGCTCGAACTGGTAGCGGCTCCCTGGCACGGCGCCGGCCAGGCTCGGTTCGAGCCGGCAGCCCTCGAGGGACACGAGCGAGCTCGGATTCAGGTGGGCCGTCCAGTCTTCCTCGTCGTCCGGGCGCGACCGGAGGAACAGGTGCTCGTAGAGCCGCACCTCGGCCTCCACGGCGTGGGCCGCCGACACCCAGTGGATCGTGCCCTTCACCTTGCGCCCCCGCGCCTCGCCACCCCGGCTCGCCGGATCGTAGGTGCCGCGCACCTCGACGATCTCGCCCGTGCGGTCGTCCTTGACGACGCCGACGCACCGGATGATGTACCCGTAGCGCAGGCGCACCTCGCCCCCCGGGGACAGGCGGAAGTACTTGGGTGGGGGGACCTCCCGGAAGTCGTCCTGCTCGATGTAGAGGACGCGGGAGAACGGGACCTTCCGCGTCCCCATGCTCGGGTCCTCGGGGTTGTTGATAGCGTCGAGCTCCTCGGTCTGCCCCTCGGGGTAGTTCTCGAGCACCAGGCGGAGCGGGCGCAGCACCCCCATCACGCGGGGGGCGCGGCGGTTCAGGTCCTCGCGCAGGCAGTGCTCGAGGTGCGCGATGTCGACCACGTTGTCGGCCTTGGCCACGCCGATGCGCTCGCAGAAGTCCCGGATCGCCTCCGAGGTGTACCCGCGCCGGCGCAGGCCGGCCAGGGTGGGCATCCGGGGGTCGTCCCAGCCGCTCACGTGGCCCCCCTCGACCAGCTCGAGGAGCCGGCGCTTGCTCAGCACGGTGTGGCTCAGGTTGAGGCGAGCGAACTCGATCTGCTGCGGATGGTAGACGCCCAGGGCGCCGAGGTACCAGTCGTAGAGCGGGCGGTGGGCCTCGTACTCCAGGGTGCAGAGCGAGTGGGTGATCCGCTCGATCGAGTCGCACTGTCCGTGGGCCCAGTCGTACATCGGGTAGATGCACCACTCGTCGCCCGTCCGGTGGTGCGAGGTCTTGCGGATCCGGTACATGACCGGGTCGCGCAGGTTCAGGTTCGGCGAGGCCATGTCGATCTTGGCGCGCAGGGTCCGGGTGCCGTCCTCGAACTCGCCGGCCCGCATGCGGGCGAACAGATCAAGGTTCTCCTCGACCGACCGGCGGCGGTACGGGCTCTCTCGACCCGGCTCGGTGAGGGTGCCGCGGTACTCCCGGGTCTCCTCCGCGCTCAGGTCGTCGACGTAGGCCCGACCGGCCTCGATGAGCTGGACGGCCCACCGGTAGAGCTGCTCGAAGTAGTCGGAGGCGAAGTAGAGGTGCTCGCCCCAGTCGAAGCCGAGCCAGCGGACGTCGGCCTTGATCGACTCGACGTACTCGACGCTCTCCTTGGTAGGGTTGGTGTCGTCGAAGCGGAGATGACAACGGCCCCCGTACTCGGCGGCCAGCCCGAAGTTGAGGCAGATGGACTTGGCGTGGCCGATGTGGAGGTAGCCGTTCGGCTCGGGCGGGAACCGTGTCCAGACCCGGCCCTCCCAGCGGTTCTGGCGGAGGTCCTCCTCCACGATCGTCCGGATGAAGTTCGGCGACGGCACCGAACCGGCGGTGGTCATGCTGGTCGCCCTCGTCTCGGTTCGCTCGTTGGTGTAGGGCCCAGCCTATCGAGGAATCCGCGCCAAATCAAGCGCCCGGACGGAGGGGTGGTGTCCTAATTTGGAAGCGCGGTCAACTTAACGTAGGACACCACCGACGGAGGATGGGCGTGCCAGCCAGGTGCCTGTCGGAGTAATCCGGCAGCTCGCTCCGAGCGCGCGCCGCGTCGGGCAGCGCTCCGAGCGGCGGCCACGCCGCCGCAACCGAGGGGGGCGTCGGGGGTCTTCCGAGACCCCCCCGAAATGACGAAACGCCTGCAGCCCCGGCGTCGAGACGGTACACTGTCCCGGCAGTCCCGACCCGAAAGGAGAGCGCTCGATGACCGCCGATTCCCGACCCCTGATCGTGCTGGCCGGCGCCATCCACCCCGACGGCCATGCCCACCTCGAGCAGGAGGCGCGGGTCGTGGTGGCGACCGCCGAAACCGAGGACGGCCTCATCGAGGCCGCCGCCGAGGCCGAGGGCATCCTCTTCCGCGCGCGCCCCCGGTGCACCGAGCGCCTCATGGCGGCCTGCCCCCGGCTCCGCGTCGTGGGCCGGCACGGCGTGGGCCTCGACACCGTGGACATCCCGGCCGCCACCCGGCTCGGCATCGCCGTCGTCCACGCGCCCGGCGCGAACTCGCAGGCGGTGGCCGAGCACGCGCTGATGCTCATGCTTGCCTGCGTGAAGCACACCACGGCGGTCGACCGCATGACCCGGGCCGGCGACTGGCGGGCGCGGCAGGTGCTCCCGAACACCGAGCTCGCCGGCAAGACGCTCGGGATCGTGGGTGTCGGCAACATCGGCCGCCGGGTGGCGAAGTTCGCCGGGGCGATCGGGATGCGGGTCCTCGGTTACGACAAGTACGTCGCCGCCGACGAAGTCCGTCGCCGCGGGGCGGAGCCGGTGGCGAGTCTCGAGGCCCTCCTACCCCAGGTGGACGTCCTCACGTGTCACACGCCGCTCACGCCCGAGACGCGCCACATGATCAACGAGCGCACCCTGGCCCTCCTGAAACCGGAGGCGATCTTCATCAACACCTCGCGCGGGCCCGTCCACGACGAGCGGGCGCTCTTCGAGGCGCTCACGCGTCGCCGCCTGGCCTCGGCCGGTCTCGACGTGTTCGAGGAGGAGCCGAGCCCCGTCGACAACCCGCTCCTCAACCTCGACACCGTCGTGTGCTCCTCGCACGTGGCGGGGGCCACGCGGGAGGCGATGCGCCACTCGTCCCTCCAGGTCACCGGCGAAATGCTGCGCGTGCTGCGGGGGGAGCAGCCCCAGATCCTGGCCAACCCCGAGGTGTGGCCGCGCCCGGCCCACCCCCGGTGAGGCGTCCGCCCGCGTCAGCCGGGACGCCGGATCAGCGACAGCATCCAGGGCCGGCCATCGTCGGGTGGGGTGCCTTCTCCATGGGGATCGGCTGTGGCCGATCGACCCCACTGGGTGCCGCACACGCCGAGAGCACGGCGGCCGCCGTCAACAGAACCGCGACCGCTCCTGCCAACCGCATGGGATCCTCCGTTCGCGGGTCTGGACGCATGGCCCGCCCGGCTTCCGCCCCTCCCCGTGGACCGGCGCCGTCAGGACAGTCCCGCGGCGGTCGGCCGGACGGTGCCGTGGCGGATCAAGACGTAGTCGTCTCGCCGCCGCCAGGGCGTTTCCGCCACACCGAGGCGATCGAGGAGACACAGTACCAGGCTCTGGACCGGTAGCTGATAGAGGATCGGCGTCAACAGCTCGCTCTCGGTGGCGGCAACGGGAAACCGCGCGGCCGCCGCCGGAAACGCGCCGTGGGCCGGGTGCTGGACGACGATGGCCCGGCCGCCGGCCCCCGCGATGCCGGTCACGAGCTCCTCGGCCCGGTCGAGCGCGTTGCCGGGGGGTGCCAGGACGACCACCGCGCTGCGCTGTCCCCAGGCGAGGGTGAGGAAGTACTGCAGGTGCGCCCATTCCTCGAGATCCTGCGGGATCCCGTTGATCGGCACCTGCTCGTGACACTTGGCCGCGCAGTAGCCGGCCGTGCCCGCGTTCGGCCCGGCTCCGAGCACCCAGAGGGTGTCGGCGCCCGCCAGCGCGTCGGCCAGAGCGCGCGCGGGCTCCTGGGTGTCGCGCATGACGGGCACGATGCTTCCGAACACCTGGTCGAGGGTCCGGAACCAGTCGTCCGTCCGGGCGCTGGACAGCCGGCCCAGCGCCTGGCCGATCTCGAGCCCGAGCGCGTACACCGTGTAGAGCGTCGCCAGGTACTGGACCATGTTCTGGAACAGACGCTGGTAGCGGACCGGCGGGCGCGTCACGGCGGCAACCGGCCGATGAATGACCAGATCGGTCAGATCGGCGAGGCCGCCCGTGGCGCTCCCGGTGAGGCTCACCGTGGGGTTCCCGCGCGAGCGAGCCAGGATGACGGTCTCCCGGGTCCGGGTGGAGCCGCCGGAGTTCGAGATCGCCAGCACGACGTCCTCGGGGCCGAGCAGCGGGACCTCGTAGCGGGCGCACTCCAGCGACGACAGCGCGTGCGCAGCCAGTCCCGTCCACCGGCGAAAGGCCGGCACCGTGCTCGCGGCCGCAAACAGGCTGTCCCCCGATCCGGTGAACAGCAGCCGGCCACGGGGCAGCCCGGGGCGGGCGGCGAGCAGGTCCCGGGCGCCCCGGGCCGCGGCGGCTCGCAGGGCGACCGGATCGACGGCTTCGGCCAGGGCCGCGGCGACGTAGTCCGCGTACGGGAGGTCGCCCGACGCCCGGCGCGGCGGGTCGGTCATCGTGATCGCTCCCCCTCAGAGACTGACCAGTCGCCGCAGACCGAGCAGTCGGTCCGTGACGAGCAGCGCCAGGGCGGCCATGACCACCAGCAGCGTCGAGACGGCGGCCAGCGTCGGGTCGGCCGATTCGTCGATGAACTCGATCATCTGGATCGGCAGGGTCTTGTTGCGGGCGTCGGTCAGAAAGATCGAGATCGGGTAGTTGTCGAACGAGGCCAGGAACGCGAAGATCACCCCGCTCAGGAACGCCGGATAGAGATTGGGAGGAAGCACCCGGACCAAAGCTTCGACATGCGAGTACCCCAGGCTTCGCGCGGCGTCGATCATCTCGAAGTTGAAGAGGGACAGGCTGGCCAGCACCACCCGCATGATGAACGGCGTGGTGAGGACGACGTGCGCCACCAGCAGGGCCACGAAGGCGTCGTCGAGCCCGTAGCGCCGGTACCCCTGCAGCATCGCGATGCCGAGCACCAGCCCGGGGAGCATGAGCGGTGACAGGATGGCCGCCACCAGCGCGCGGCGGCCCGGGAAGCGACAGCGGTGGACGGCGACCGCGCCGGCCGTCCCGAGGACGAGTGCGGCCGCGGTCGAGAGGCTGGCGATCTGGGCCGACAGCGCCATCGAGGCCCAGAAGCCCTTCACGTGAAGCAGACGCCGATACCAGCGCAACGACAGCCCATCGACGGGGAGATCGAAGACCGGCGAGGCCGAGAAGGACACCACCACGACCAGGACCAGCGGCGCCAGCTGCAGGACCATCACCGTCCCGGCGAACGCCAGCAGGAGGCCGTCGCCTAGCCGCCGGTCCGAGTCACCAGGCGCGGCGCGATGACGAACCGCCCACCGGGAAGGGTTCCGCTCCGAGCGCGGGCTTTGCCCGCGCAATCCCCTCCCGGGGGGAGGCTTCGGAAGGGGGGCGGAGCCCCCCTCCGAGGGACCTAGCCGCCGGTCTTCCATCGTCGCTCCATCCGGCGCTCGCCGGCCAGCCAGCCGGACACGATCACCGCCGAGCCCGCGATCAGCAGCAGGAGCACGCTCACCGTGGAGCCCAGCGCCGGATCCCGGACCGTCAGGTACGAGTAGGCGATCACCTTGGACATCACCTGGTAACCCGCCCCGGTGAGCACGCTGGGGATCACGTAGGCCGAAACCGTCATCGAAAAGACGAAGGCACAGCCGGCCAGCACGCCGGACCGGCTGAGGGGCAGGATCACGTGGACGAACCGGTAGGCGGAGGTGGCCCCGAGCGAGGCGGCCGCGTCGTCGAGCTCCTGGGGGATCAGTCGCAGCACGGAATAGACGGGCAGAATCATGAAGGCGAGCAGGATGCTGACGGTCCCCAGAAACAGTCCGGTCTGGCTGAACAGCAGCTGGACCGGCTCGCCGGTCAGGCCGATCCCCATGATCGCCTGGTTCACGACGCCGTTGCTCCGCAACAGGATGGTCCAGCCGAAGGCCTTCACGATCACGCTGGCGGTCATGGGCAGGAAGACCCCCACCAGCAGGAGTGTCTGCCGTCCCCCCGACACCCGCGCCATGGCGAGCGCATAGGGGTATCCGATGGCCAGACAGCCGGCGGTCACGACGAGGCCGTACTTGATGGTGTTCCACACCACGCCCTGGTTGTGGGGATCCCGCAGGAACCGGGCGTAGTTCTCCAGGCTCAGGGCGTCGCCGACCCGCAGGCTGGACCCGAAGAGCAGGCCCAGCGGGATGATCAGCGCGACCAGGAAATAGAGGCCGGCCGGCAGCGCCAGGAACGCCAGCGGATCGACCTCGCGGTGGCCCGGCGCCCGGCGGGGGCGGACGGCCTGGCCCGTCGCCTCGAGCTCGCGGACGGTCGACGGCGGCGGGCTCAACCGACCTCGTAGGCGAGGGTCGCCGCGATCGGCCACCGCAGCGTCAGCCTGGTGCCCGGCGCCAGGGACTGGCCGGCCGGGTCGGAGGTCTCGGCCAGGGCGCGGTCGCCTTCGGCGCAGGCGAAGTGAACCTGGATCCTGGCGCCGTGGAAGATCACGTCGCTCACGGTCATCGTGGCCGCGTTGTACCGCCGGTCGGGCGGCTCGCCGAATTCGATCCGCTCCGGCCGGACGGCGACCATGACCCGGGTTCCGACCGCGAAGGCGCCCGGAGCGGTCACCGGCGCCGACGCCGTCTCGACCCTGATCTCGCCTCCCGCCTGAGCCACCACGCGGCCGTGAAGCTTCAGCGAGGAGCCGACGAAATCGAGGACGAACGGCGTGGCCGGGCGGGCGTAGATCGTGGGGGGCTCGGCGAGCTGCTCCACCCGGCCGGCGTGCACGACCGCCACCCGGTCGGACAGCACCAGCGCCTCGTCCTGGTCGTGCGTCACGAAGATGGCGGTCACGTCGAGCTCACGCAGCAGCTTGCCCAGCTCGATCTGCATGACTTCTCGGAGCTTCCTGTCCAGCGCGTTGAACGGCTCGTCGAGGAGGACCAGCGAGGGCTTGACCGCCAGGGCCCGGGCCACGGCTACCCGTTGCTGCTGGCCACCCGAGAGCGCCTGGATGGACCGTTCGGCCAGGTCGCTCAAGCGGACGAGGGCCAGGGCTTTCGCCACCTCCCGCCGGATGTCGGCGCGCGGCACGCCCCGGGCCTTGAGCCCGAACGCCACGTTCTCGGCCACGGTCAGGTGCGGGAAGAGGGCGTAGCTCTGAAAGACGACGCCGACGTTGCGTCGATGGGCCGGAAGGCCGGTCAGGTCGCGCCCGTCGAGCCGGATCTGGCCCGCATCCGGGCGGAGAAACCCGGCGATCACCCGAAGGAGCGTGGTCTTCCCGCATCCGGAGGGACCGAGGATGGAGAGCAGCTCCCCGCGCCCGGCGCTGAGGGTGATCCCGTTCAAGACCTCGACCGGGCCGAACTGCTTGGCGACGTCGATGACCGTGAGGTAGCCTTCCGCCGGACTCGCCTCGAGGACGGGACGCGCGAGCGGCTCCGCTCGCGGCCCCGGCATCAGGCCGCGATCTCGCGATCGAAGCGCTCGATCCACGCCTTCCGGTTCTTGGACACAAATTCCCAGTCCGTCGCGAACATCTCGGCCGGGGACACGATGTCGGGCCCCACGGGGGTGGCGGGGTTGGCCGGGGAATCGAAGAACCGCTCGGCCCACAACCGCTGGGCGGGGACGTCGAGCATGGTGTCGATGAAGGCGTGGGCGAGCTCGGGGCTGGGGCCGCCCTTCACCTTGGCCAAGCCGCTCGGCAGGCTGAACGACCCCTCCTTCGGCTTGGCCATGTCGACCGGTGCGCCCTGGCTCTTCCGCAACAGCACGTACGACCCGATCTCGCCGGGGATCACCCACCCTTCTCCCTGCTCGAGGAGGTTATGGGCCTGGGTCGGGTTGGTGTAGATGTTGAGCAGGTTGGGCTTGAGGGCCGCCAGCTTCTTGAACGCCGCGTCCAGATCGTACTGCGCCTCCCGGAGCGGCTTGCCGGTCGCGAGGTGGGCCGCCACCGTCAGGACGTTGACCGCGCTGGTCAGCCCCATGTGGGGGAGCAGGACCTTCTTCCGGTACTTCGCCTCCCACAGCTCCGCCCAGGTC
>DASYQW010000127.1 GCA_036005065.1 Candidatus Methylomirabilota bacterium
AAGGTCGCAGGTTCGAATCCTGCTGGGCGCACCACCCACATCTACGACGGAATGCGCTCGGTCGCCAAGGCGCGCCGCGAGACCAAGCGAGTGGACCGCCGGCTCGCCCGGGTGGCGCTCCCGACGGCGTTTCGGCGCGCCCCCGGCGTCGCGCTGGGGTGGATCGGCCGTCAGGACGCCGCGGTCCTCGTCACCACCTTCGCCGTCGTGCTGGCCCTGTTCGGCTTCGCCAAGGTCGCCGGGGAGATGTTGGAGGGCGATACGAAGGCGTTCGATGTCTGGCTCCTTCGGATTCTTCGACGTCCTGACGCCGCCGAGATCCCCATCGGACCGGGTTGGCTGACGCATGCGGCGCTGGACATCAGCGGGCTCGGCGGCCCGACGACGCTCACCCTCGCGATCCTGCTGGTGTGTGGCTATCTGGTCCTCGACCGGAAGTATGCCTCGATGTGGCTGGTGGCCATTGCGGGCGCCAGCGGCGGCCTTCTGAGTACCCTGCTGAAGCTCCTGTTTGCCCGAGAGCGGCCGGACATCGTGCCGCATCTGACGACGGCGACGTCACTGAGCTTCCCGAGTGGCCACGCGATGCTGGCGGCCGTCATCTACCTGACCCTGGGGGCGCTGCTCGCCCGATTCGCTGCCCAGCGCAGGGTCAGGGCATACGTGCTCTCGGTCGCGCTGCTCCTGACCTTCCTCGTCGGCAGCAGCCGTGTCTATCTCGGCGTGCACTATCCGACGGACGTTCTGGGCGGGTGGTTGGCTGGCCTGGCGTGGGCCCTGGTGTGCTGGCTCGTGGCCAGATATCTGCAGCGGCGAGGCACGATCGAGGCACCGGGCCCGACATAGTGGGCCGGGAGGGCCCCGGCCCCGAAGCATTCGCCCAAATCCATGGGCGCGCGGTAGAATCGGCGCGGGAGAGCCTATGCGCGCGCGTCTCGCGGTGATCCTGCTCGTCGTGGCCTGGCTGGCGGGCTGTGGGGGTCGCTCACCGAGCGAGCCCACGGTGGTGGAGGTCGGTGGCATCTGCTCCCGGGAGATCTGCCCGAAGCGGAGTGGGGCGCAGTGAGCCGGATGGGACGGCTCGCCGCCGTCGGCGTGCTCTGCCTCGGGCTCGCCCTCCCCGCGTGCGGGAGCCCGTCCAAGCAGGAGCTCCTCCGGAAGGCCGAGGGGGCGACGACCAAGGCCGAGCTCGAAAAGGCCCTCGGGAAGCCCACGAAGTTCGAGGGGGGCGGCCTCGGCCCGATCACCATGGAGACGTGGACCTACACGGCCTCCGACGGGGAGGTCGTCTTCGTGATCGCCGGGAACACCGTGATCTCGCGGGCCGCGCGCTAACGCGGCTCACCTCCGCTTCGTCACGCCGGTCAGGCTGCCGCCCTGCAGACCCACCTGCCGGAGCGTCCCATCCGTGGCCTCGAACAGCCCGTAGCCATCGCTGAAGCCGACGAGCTTTCCCCAGGCGGTCGGCACGGTCGTCTCCTTGCGCCGCTGGGCCGCCGCCGCATCCGGGGCGAGAGCGCGGAGCCAGCGGCCCGGGGCGATCCAGGGGTTGAGCGCGATGACGCTCAGGGCGAGGGCGATGATCGTCAGCACGGCCTTGGTGTAGCGGTCGAGTGGCATGGCGGCCTCCGTTGCCCGGGCGCCTCGAAACGGCGGCCCGGGGTCGTTCGTCTGGCCGGGAGCGTAGGGAGAACCCCCAGAGAGTGTCAAGCGGATTCGCCCCGGCGGCGCCCCGGAATACCGGCGCCTCGCGCCGCTATGGTAAGATCGGGTGGCCGCTGTTCGGGTGGGGCGGCATGACCGGCCTCGACGACCCGGCCGACGGCGCTCGGGCCGTGGCCGGTCCCGCTCCGGTCCCGACCGGGAGCCCGTAACTGTGACGAAGAGGTGTCCGCGCTGCCGAAAGGCCTACGACCAGGGCATGCAGGTGTGCCCGGCTGACGGCACATCCCTGGTCACCGCCAACCCGCTCGATCCCGCCGTGGCGACGGCACTGGGCAGCGATTATCGCATTCTCGACTGGCTCGGCTCCGGCGGCATGGGCGCGGTGTACCTCGCCGAACAGATCCGGGTCGGCAATCGCAAGGTCGCCCTGAAGGTCCTCCATCGCCGGTTCTCCGAGGATGAAGAGTTCATCACGCGCTTCGAGAACGAGGCGGCCTCGACCGGGCGGATCAATCAGCCGAACGTCATCACGATCTACGAGTCCAAGCAGGCCCCCGACGGCACGCTCTACATCGCGATGGAGCTGGTGGAGGGCGACAGCCTGACCGAGCATCTTCGGCAGCGCGGGCAACTGGCGCTCGTCGAAGTGGTCGACATCGTGGCGCAGTGCTGCAAGGCGCTGCAGGCGGCCCATCGGCTGGGCATCATCCATCGGGACATCAAGCCCGACAACATCATGTTGACGCGGGACTCGGACGGCGCCCGCCTGGTCAAGATCCTGGACTTCGGGATCGCGAAGCTCATGGACTCGGGCGGGCACACCGTGACCGGGAGCGTGCTCGGCACGCCCGCCTACATGTCCTACGAGCAAGCCAGCGGGCTCTCCTCCGAGAAGCTGGATGGCCGCTCGGACATCTACTCGCTGGGTCTCGTCACCTACGCCATGCTGGTCGGGCACCCCCCGTTCCGCTCCGACACGCCGGTGGGCTACATCACCAAGCACCTCTCCGAGGCGCCGCCATCGCTGCGGGCGGAGCGCTCCGACCTGCCGGCGGCCGTCGAAGCGGTGGTGCTGAAGTCCCTCGAGAAGGATCGGGAGCGGCGCTACCAGACGGCCGTCGACTTCGCGGCGGCGCTCCGGGAGGCCGCCGTGTCGCCGGCGGGCGCCAAGCCGGCCCCCGGCCCGATCGAGCCGGCGCCCACCCCCCCGTGGCGCGCCACGCGCCCCACCGCCGGGCAGTCGACCGAGGTGAGCCGGCCGGGCATCCAGGAAGCGCCGGTGGCGACCCCGGCCGGCGACGTCAGGGTCCCCACGCTGCCGTCGGGAGCCACGGTCACGCCGACTCCCGCCGGGTCACGCTCCGGCCCGGTACCCCCGGCCGCGGTCCAAGCGCCGCCCGCGGGGCCGCCTCCGACCACGCCGGCCACCACCACCCCGCGGCTGACGACGCCGCCGCCGCGCGCGAGCGGCACTCCGGCGCGCCGACCCGCGCCCGAATGGGATACGGGACCGGTGGCGACCCCGGCCGCCCCGCGCCGGCCGCGGCCCACGACCGAAGGGCGGCGCCCGTCCCGCCCGCAAGGCGGCGGGGAGGGCCTCGCGGCGGCGCTGTGGGGGATCCGGACCCTGCTCTCCTGGGGCATCACGGCGTATGCGCTCGCGCTCCTCCTGGTCTTCGCGTGGCCGATGGTGGGACCGCTCCTGCCCCCCTCGGTCAGGCCGGTCGTGCTGATCGGCCAGCAGGTCACGCAACTGTTCCCGTCCTTCAGCATCGCCGGGTTCGATCCGGTGCCCCTGGTGCTGGCCATCGCCCTCCTCCTGATCCGGCCTCGCGTCACCAACCCGCTCTGGCGGCTCGAGGCCCGCGCCCGGGCCCGAGCGGTGTCGACGGAGCTTCCCGAGTGAGCGACGGGCGGCGCGCCCGGCCGCCGCGCCGCCGGCAGGGACCGTGAGGAGACGCGGATGCCGAAGCTGACGCTGGTCCTGGATCGGAAGCCCGTGCAGGTCTACGACATCGACCAGCCTGTGATTCGGATCGGACGAGGCGAGAGCATGGATGTCGTGATCGACAACGTCTCGGTCTCGCGCCGCCAGGCGGAGCTTCGGCAGGAGGGGGGCAGCTGGACGGTGCGGGACCTCGGCTCCTCGAACGGCACGTTCCTCAACGGCCAGCGCCTGGCCGGCGAGCAGGCCCTCCGGCCGGGGGACGAGATTTCGTTCGGCAAGTTCTCCCTCTTCTTCGATCGGGCCCTGACCGATAGCAGTCAGGCCGAGCCGACCCAGCGGGGCGCGGCCGAGGTCGGAGGGACGCTGCTGCTCCGGCCGGAGGAGGTCGAGCGTCTCCAGCGCACGGCCGCCCTCAAGCGGAGCGCGCAGCTCCAGTGGGAGGTCGGCGAAGAGCGGGGGACCTACTACCTGGAGGGCGCGGGGGCCCTGGTCGGCCGGAGTGAGCTGTGCGACCTCCGGGTGCCGTCCGGCGGCCCGCGCCAGCATATCCTGGTGCTCCGGGGGCGGGACGGCTTCGAGGTGCGGAACCTGGCGCGCTGGCGGCGGATGAAGGTCTCCGGCCAGGTCACCAGCCGCAGCACCCTCGCGAGCGGCGATACCATCGAGATCGGCGGGCTCAAGCTGACCTTCATGGACGAGGTTCGCTGAAGGTCCGGCCGCGCGCGCCGCGGTGCCGTCCGGCGGGCCGCGCGCCTTGCGACCGTGAGGGCCCTGCGCTACAATTGACGAGGTTTCCCGCGGACGCCCATCCCGCCCCATGCTCGACCCGTGCGACCTGCATCGGCCCTTCATGACGGCCGCGCTCGAGGAGGCCCGTCGAGCGGGGGCGGCCGGGGAAGTGCCGGTGGGGGCGGTCGTGGTGCTGGAGGGCGTGATCGTCGGGCGCGGGCACAACCGGCCGATCGGTGAGCGCGACCCCACGGCCCACGCCGAGGTGCTGGCGCTGCGAGAGGCGGCCCGCCGGGTGGGCAACTACCGGCTGTCGGGCGCGACGCTGTACGCCACCGTGGAGCCCTGCACCATGTGCGCGGGCGCCTGTCTCCAGGCGCGGGTCGCGCACCTGGTGTTCGGTACCCCCGACGAGAAGGCCGGGGCGGTCGTGAGCGGGGCGAGGCTCCTCGAGCCGGGCCGCGCGACTCACACGGTGCGCGTGACGGCCGGGGTCCTGGCCGAGGAAGCGCGCGGGCTGATGCAGGAATTCTTTCGGACGCGACGCGCGGAGGGGTACCGAAGTGGTCGTACCGGGCTCGACTCGAAATCGAGTTGGGGGTGATGAGCCCCCACGTGGGTTCGAATCCCACCCCCTCCGCCATCATTCGGAGGCGCGGGCGAAGTCCGCGCCGGGGAGAGGTGCCCGAGCGGCCGAAGGGGCACGACTGGAAATCGTGTACACGCCCAAAAGGTGTGTCGAGGGTTCAAATCCCTCCCTCTCCGCCACCTGTCCTCCCGTGGAAGGGCCGAGCGGCCTCGGCGCGCCGAGGCCGGGCCGGGCTCGAGTGTGGCCGTGCTAGACGGGGAGCTAGCGGTGCCCTGTACCCGCAATCCGCTCTAGCGGGGTCGAACTCCCGCCCGAGGTGCCCTCGTCTTGGACTGAGCCGCGAAGGAGAGGCGATGAAGGCTGGGCCCCACGCAACGGGAATCTACCAACCCCGCCAGGCCCGGAAGGGAGCAACGGTACGTAGACCCTCTCGTGTGCCGTGGGATCCCCTGGCCGGAGCCCGCTCCTCGTGGAGATCGCAGGCCGAGCGGTATCGACGGTGGGTGCACGGCCACTTTGAGCAAGGGGGGGAGTCCCAACCACTCCTCCCCTTGACCCCCCCACCTGGGGGTCGGGCGCGCCCGGCGGCCACCGGGGAGTCCCAACCACTCCCCCCCTTGACCCCCCCACCTGGGGGTCGTGCGCGCCCGGCGGCCACCGGGGAGTCCCAACCACTCCCCTTGACCCTCCCACCTGGGGGTCGTGCGCGCCCGGCGGCCACCGGGGAGTCCCAACCACTCCGCTCCTGGAGGGGT
>DASYQW010000128.1 GCA_036005065.1 Candidatus Methylomirabilota bacterium
TGCTCGAGGAAGCCCGGGAGCGGCGGGGCGCCGGCGCGGACGTCGTGGTCGGGTACGTAGAGCCGCACGGCCGACCGGAGACCGAGGCCCTCCTGGTCGGCCTCGAGCCGGTTCCGCCTCGCCTCGTCGAGTACCGGGGGACTCGCCTCCGCGAGTTCGACCTCGACGCCGCGCTCGCCCGCCGCCCGGCCCTCATCCTCGTGGACGAGCTGGCCCACACCAATGCCCCCGGGTCCCGGCACGCCAAGCGCTGGCAGGACGTGCAGGAGCTGCTGGCGGCCGGGATCGACGTCTACTCCACGGTCAACGTCCAGCACCTCGAAAGCCTCAACGACGTCGTGGCCAAGATCACCGGCGTCCAGGTGCGCGAGACCGTCCCCGACTCCGTCCTGGAGGAGGCCGACGAGGTCGAGCTGATCGATCTGCCGCCCGATGACCTGATCCAGCGGCTCAAGGAAGGCAAGGTCTACGTTCCCGGGCAGGTGGAGGAAGCGGTCCGCAAGTTTTTCCGGAAGGGCAATCTCATCGCCCTCCGTGAACTCGCGCTGCGGACCACGGCCGCCCGCGTGGACGCCCAGATGGACGTCTACCGGCGCGATCACGCGATCCCGACGCCGTGGCCGGTCGCCGAACGGATCCTCGTCTGCGTGAGCCCGAGCCCGTTTGCCCGGCGCGTCGTGCGGGCCGCCCGCCGGATGGCGGCCGGGCTCCGGGCCGAGTGGTGGGTCGCCTACGTCGAGACGCCGGCCCACGCCCGCCTCTCCGCGGAGGACCGCGACCGCGTGGCGGAGACCCTCCGCCTGTCCGAGCAGCTCGGCGCCCGGACGGTCACCCTGACCGGCCAGAGCGTGGCCGAGGAGACCGTCGTCTACGCGCGCGAGCGGAACGTCAGCAAGATCGTGGTGGGGAAGCCCGGCGGATCGCGCTGGCGGGAGGCGTTGTCCGGCTCGGTGGTGAACGAGCTGATCCGCAAGAGCGGGGACATCGACGTCTACGTCATCACGGGCGAGCGCGAAGTCGCCGAGCCCGGGCGCTTCAGGCCCCGGCCCCATGCGACCGACTGGGCGGGATATGCCACGGCCGTCGGCGTCGTCGCCTTCTGCACGACCCTCGCCTGGCTCCTGTTCCCGGCCTTCGAGATGGCGAACCTGGTGATGGTGTATCTCTTGGGGGTCGTGCTGGTCGCCGCCCGGTGGGGCCACGGCCCATCCATCCTCGCGTCCGTCCTGAGCGTCGCCGCCTTCGATGTCTTCTTCGTCCCGCCTTACCTCTCGTTTGCCGTGTCCGACAGTCAATACCTCGTCACCTTCGCGGTCATGCTGGTGGTCGCCGCCGTCATCAGCACGCTCACCGTGCGCATCCGGCAACAGGCCGAGTCGGCTCGCCAGCGCGAGCGCCGGACGACAGTGCTGCACGAGATGAGCGGGGAGCTCGCGCGCCTGCGCGGCGTGGACGAGCTCGTCCGGGCGGCGATCCGCCACATCGGCGAGGTCTTCGCCAGCGAGGTCGCGGTGTTCCTTCCGGACGCGAGCGGTCGCCTGGTGACCCGGGCGGGAAGCCTCCTCACGCCGGAGGACGACCCGAGCGAGCACGGCGTCCGCCAGTGGGCCTACGAGCACAGCCAGCCGGCCGGGCTCGGCACCGAGACGCTGCCGGGCGCGCGGGCCCTCTACCGGCCCCTCCTCGCCTCGCGCGGCACGATCGGGGTGCTCGGCGTCCGGCCGGCGGCGCCCCAGGCGTTCGCGGCGCCCGAGCAGCGGCACCTGCTCGAAGCCTTCGCCGCCCAGACGGCGCTCGCGATCGAGCGCGCCCTCCTGGCGGAGGAAGCCGAGCAGGCCCAGCTGCGGACCGAGTCCGAGCGGCTCCGCGACACGCTGCTCAGCTCCGTCTCCCACGACCTCCGGACGCCGCTGGCGACCATCACCGGCGCCGCCAGCAGCCTGCTCGAAGCCGGAGATCATCTGGATCGGGCGGCGCGCCGGGAGCTCCTCCAGGTCATTCGCGAGGAGGCCGAGCGGCTCAACCGTCTGGTCCACAACCTGCTGGACATGACGCGGCTGGAGTCCGGCGCGCTCCAGATCCGGAAGGAGTGGCATCCGCTGGAGGAGATCGTGGGGGCGGCCCTGGCGCGACTCGGGACGCGCCTCGAGGACCGGCCGGTGACGACGCGGCTGCCGCCGGACCTCCCGCTGGTGCCGCTCGACGGGGTGCTGGTGGAACAGGTGCTCATCAACCTCCTCGACAATGCCCTCAAGTACACTCGGGCCGGCAGCCCGCTCGAGATCGCCGCCACCGCCGGCGACGATCAGGTCGCGCTCGAGATCGCGGATCGCGGGCCGGGCTTGCCGCCCGGGGAGGAGACCCGCGTGTTCGACAAGTTCTACCGGGGCCGGCTGACCGGGACGGAGCGCGGGGTCGGTCTGGGGCTGGCCATCTGCCGCGGGATCATCGAGGCGCACGGCGGCGGGATCTCGGCCGCGAATCGCCCGGGCGGGGGCCTCGTGTTCCGGGTCACGCTGCCGCTGGCCGAGAAGCCGCCGGAGATCCCGGCCGACGATGACTGACGCGCCCGGGGCGGATCCCGTGGCGCCGGGGGAGCGCCAGGGTCCCGCCGCCGAGTCCGGCGGCGGCGCGGTCGTCGTCGTGATCGAGGACGAGCCGCAGATCCGACGGTTCCTCCGGCCGACGCTGGGGGGAGAAGGGTATCATCTCGTCGAGGCGGGCACCGGCGAGGAGGGCGTGATGCAGGTGGCCACCCGGCAGCCCGACATCGTGATCCTCGACCTCGGGCTGCCGGACATGGACGGCCTGGAGGTGCTCCGGCGGCTGCGGGAGTGGACGGCGGTGCCGATCATCGTGCTCTCGGCCCGCGGGCAGGAGCGCGACAAGATCGCCGCCCTCGACGCCGGGGCCGACGATTACGTGGCCAAGCCCTTCGCGGTGGGCGAGCTCCTCGCCCGCATGCGGGTCGCCCTGCGCCACGCCACCGGTGCCGCCCGGGAGCCGGCCGACTCGACCTTCGTCGTCGGCGACATCCGGGTCGACCTGGGGCGCCGCCGCGTGTTCGTCGGCGGGGCGGAGGTCCACCTCACGCGCACCGAGTACAAGCTGCTCACCACGCTCATCCGGCACGCCGGCAAGGTGCTCACCCACCGGCAGCTCCTGCAGGAGGTCTGGGGTCCGCCGTACGCCGAGCAGACGCATTACCTCCGGGTCTACATGGCGCAGCTCCGTCACAAGCTCGAGACCGATTCGACCCGCCCCCGCTTCCTGCTCACCGAGCCCGGAGTCGGGTATCGGCTCATCACGGACTGAGGGCCGAGGGCGCCGGGATGCGACGGTCATCGGCCACGGCGCTAGAATCTGGCTGATGGGCGGGTATCGGTTCCTTGACGACGTCGCCATCGCCGACGTCGCCTTCGAGGCCTGGGGGGACACTCTCGCCGATCTCTTCGCGGCCTGTGGCCAGGCCACCTTCGCCGTCATGGTGGACCTCGAGCACGTCGAGCCCAGGCAGGCCGTCCAGATCGAGCTGGCGAACGAGACGCTCGAGGGGCTGCTCTTCGAGTGGCTGGCCGAGCTCGTCTTCCGGAAGGACGCCCACTCGATGTTCTTCGCCCGGTTCCAGGTGACGGTGGACCAGGTGGACGGCCGGTTCGTCCTGACGGCGACCGCGGCGGGAGAGCCGATCCGGGCGGACCTGCCCATGCGGCTCGACGTGAAGGCGCCGACCGCCCACATGCTCGAAGTGACGCGGTCGAACGAGGGATGGCGGACTCGCGTCATCCTGGATGTGTGAGAGCCCCATGCGGATCATCGCCCACGTCGACATGGACGCCTTCTATGCCGCCGTGGAGGAGCGCCATCACCCCGAGCTCCGCGGGCGACCGATCGTCACCGGCGCCGATCCGAAGGGCGGGATGGGGCGAGGGGTCGTCACCACCGCGAACTACGCGGCCCGGAAGTACGGCATCCGGTCGGCCATGCCCATCTCCCAGGCCTGGCGGCTCGCCGAGACCGCCCGGCGGCGAGGGGAGCCGGCGACGGCGTTCCTCCGAGGCAACCACGCCCTCTATCGGGAGGTGTCGGGGCGGATCATGACCATCGTCGCCGCGGACGCGGTCGCCTTCGAGCGGGCGAGCATCGACGAGGCGTACGTGGACCTTTCGGCGCTCGGCGGCTTCGAGCCGGCCGAGGCGCGCTGTCGCGCGCTGAAGGCGGAGATCGTCCAGCGCGAGGGCCTGACCTGCTCGATCGGCCTCGCGCCGAACAAGCTCGTGGCCAAGATCGCCTCGGATTTCAAGAAGCCGGACGGGCTGACGGTGGTGCGTCCGGAGGCGGTTCAGGCGTTCCTCGATCCCCTCCCCATCCGCGTCATCCCGGGAATCGGCCCGAAGACCGAGCTGTTCCTCCAGGAACGGGCCCTCCGGACGGTCGGGGAGCTGCGGGCGGTGGCGCCCGCGCAGCTGACGGAGTGGTTCGGCAAGTGGGGCGAGGACCTCGGCCGGCGGGCGCGGGGCGTCTCCGACGACCCGGTCTCGAACGAGTGGGAGCCGAAGTCCGTCGGCGAGCAGGAGACGTTCGAGCTCGACACGCTGGAGCCGGCCTTCGTCCTCGAGCGCGCCCGGCTCCTGGCCCGCGCCGTCTTCGAGCGGCTGCTGGCCGACGGCTTCCGGGCCTTCCGGACGGTGACGGTCACGGTCCGCTTCGCCGACTTCGTCACGACCAGCCGCTCCCACACCGGACGGGCGCCGCTCGCGACCGAGGAGGCCCTCGACGGGGAGGCCCGACGCCTGCTCCAGCCGTTTCTCGATGCCCGCGAGAATCCCCGGCGGAAGAAGATCCGGCTCATCGGGGTCCGGGTGGAGAAGCTCCTGCGCGAGTACCGGGAGCCGGCAGCCCAGGAGCTGATCTGCTTCGACGGCGGAGGGCTGCCCGAGGCCGGCCCGCCGCCCTGAAGGGCGGGGCCGGGAGGGGGCCGTCGAGGCCCCTCCCACGACCGCCACGACGGGGGGCTTCGGGGGGTTTCTTCCGAGACCCCCCCGAAATGACCTAGTCGGCGGTGACCCGCAGGATCTCCTCCACGGTCGTCAGCCCTTCCAGCACCTTCATGAGGCCGACCTCGCGCAGGGTCCGCATCCCCTGGTGCCGGGCGACGTCGCGGATGGAGTTGACCGGGGCGTTCTCCGTGATGAGGTCGCGGATCTCCGGGGTGATCCGCATCACCTCGAAGAGCGCCATCCGGCCCTTCATGCCGGTGAAGTTGCAGATGGCGCAGCCTTTCCCCGCGTAGAGGGTCCGCTTCCCGCGGCCCTCGTCGCTGAACCCGTAGACCGCCAGGCTGTCCTCGCCGGTCTCGTAGGGCTGCTTGCAGGCGTGGCAGACCTTGCGGACCAGGCGCTGGGCCACCACCAACCGGACCGCGGAGGCGATGAGGAACGCGGGAATCCCCATGTCCACGAGCCGCGAGATCGTGGAGGGGGAGTCGTTGGTGTGCAGCGTCGTGAGGACCAGATGCCCGGTGAGCGCGGCCCGGACCGCGATCTGGGCCGTCTCGAGGTCGCGCATCTCCCCCACCAGGATGACGTCGGGGTCGTGGCGGAGGAAGGAGCGGAGCACGGCCGAGAAGCTCCGCCCGATTTCCTCGTTGACCGGGACCTGGGTGACGCCTTCCAGGTGGTACTCGATCGGATCCTCGACGGTCAGGATGTTGATGTGGGGCGACTTGGCGGCGTGGATCGCCGAGTAGAGCGTCGTGGTCTTGCCCGATCCGGTCGGCCCCGTCATCAGGATCATCCCGTGGGGGCTGCGGATCGCCTGCTTGAACTGCTCGAGGCTCAGGGAATCGAACCCGAGCTGGCCCAGGTCCAGCTTGAGCGCCTCCTTGTCCAGGATCCGCATGGACGCGCTCTCGCCGAACATGATCGGCAGGACGTTGACGCGGAAGTCGATCTCGCGCCCGCTGTATCGGAGCTTGAGGCGGCCGTCCTGGGGGAGCCGACGCTCGGCGATGTCCAGGTTGGCCATGATCTTGATGCGCGAGAGGACCGCGGGCTCGAGCCGCTTGGGCAGGTTCTTCACGTGGTGAAGCATGCCGTCGATCCGGAACCGCACGCGCAATGCCATCTCCGAGGGCTCGAGGTGGATGTCGGAGGCGCCCCGCCGGATCGCCTGGAGGAGGATCCGGTTCACGATGCGGACCACCGGCGCCTGGTCGGCCGAGGCCTTGAGCTCCAGGAAGTCGACCGGGTCCGCAGTCTCCCGGCCGTCGACCAGCTCGAGCTCGCCCGCCTCGGCCTCGGCCTCGGTCAGGGCGTCGACGGCCGCGTAGGAGTGCTCGATCGTCCGGCGGATCAGCGAGGGCGGGGCGATGGCCGGGATGACCCGCATGCCGGTCACGAAGGTCACGTCGTCGAGCGCCGGGAGGTTGGTGGGGTCGGCCATCGCCAGCGTGAGGGAGGTGGCCGAGCGGCGCACCGGGATGACGTCGTACTTCCGGGCGATCCGGGCCGGGACCAGCCGCAGCAGCTCGGGGTCGACGGCCGACTCCGGCAGGGCGACAACCGGAATGCCATACGCGCGCGACAGGAAGTGCATCAGCTGGTCCTCGTCGATGAAGCCGAGTCGGACCAGGACGGCGCCGAGCTTCTCGTTGGTCCGGGTCTGCTCGGCCAGGGCCTGGCCGAGCTGGACCGCCGTGATCACCTCGTCGGCGACCAGGAGCTGACCCAGACGTCGTCCGATGGGCGATGTCGCGTCCTTGCTCGTCGGGGCCGGACCGGGCGCGACCGGCTGCGGCCGCACGTCGGCGTCCGGCTCTCTCGCCCCGGGCCTTTCCGCAGGCCTGTCTGAATCAGATCGGCGCGTCATGTTCCAGTTTCCCCGGTGGACGGGGGTGACGATTATTCAACGCCCGACGCCGGGTCTCTGTCAATCCCCGGCGGGGCGGTGTCGGGCGGTCGGTCGGTTGCGTCGGGTCCCGGGCCGATGCTAGCGTAGCGGCCGAGCGGAACCCCCGGGACGAGCACCGTGACCCTCCGACTCTTCAAGCCCGGCACCCTGGGTGCCAGATTCTGGAACCCTTACACCCAGACCCTGTCCCGCGCCGAGCTCGACCGCCTCCACCTCACGAAGCTCCAGACCCTGATCCGCTACGCCTATGCCCGGAGCCCGATGTACCGGCGGCTCCTCGAACGGGCCAGGGTCACGCCCGCTCAGATCCGCACGTTGGATGACTTCGAGCAACGCCTGCCCGTCATCGACAAGACGGACATCCTCGACGCCCAGGCGGTGAGCGCGCCGTTCGGCGAGGCCCTGGCTGTCCCCGAGGACTTCTTCCTCCACCGCTTCCAGACCTCGGGCTCGACCGGCGCGCCGCTCCACATCCCGCTGACGTACCACTCGTCGCTCCTCTGGGGCGAGTCATGGGTCTACCTCTACTGGGCGGTCGGCCTCCGGCCGCGGCACGCGTTCTACTTCCCCTTTCACTGGGGGATCTTCGCCGCATTCTGGAGCGCCTACATGGGCGTGCGGCGGCTCGGGGGCACGGTGATCTCGGGAGGGGGGCTCGATTCGCGCGGCCGCGTCAACCAGATCCTCGCCTACAAGCCCGACGTCGTGCTGGCCACGCCGACCTATGCGCTCTATCTCGGCGAGGTCGCCCGCGAGCTCGGCGTGGACCTCCGGCAGACCTCGGTCTCGGTGGTCATCGTGTCCGGAGAGCCGGGCGGCTCCATTCCCACCACCCGCGACGCCATCGCGGAGCTCTGGGGCGCCCGCGTGTACGACCTGTACGGGATCGCCGAGCTGGGGCCGACCAATCCCGGCTGCCCGCTGGGCGACCGCGTCCATCTCTGCGAGGACTGGTACCATGCGCTGGTGGTCGACGAGAACGGCCGGCGGGTCCGTGACGGCGAGGTCGGCGAGCACATCGTCACCTCGTACATCCAGCACGGGCAGCCGCTCATCAAGTATCGGACGCACGACCTCGTGCGCTGGACCGGGGCGCCCTGCGCGTGCGGAACGACCTGGCTCGGCTATCCCGGCGGCGTCCTCGGGCGCAGCGACCACATGATCGTCGTCAAGGGCGTCAACGTCTACCCGACGGCGGTGGAGGCGCTCCTCCACAAAGTCGGCGGGCTCAGCGAGCACTACGAGCTCCACGTCGCCCGGGAAGCCGCGAACGACGCGGTGACCGTGAAGGCGGAAGCCCGGTCCGACGTCCCCGAGTTGAGCCACGCCGGACTCGGCGATCAGGCGGAGGCCGTGCTCAAGGAGGCGATCGGGGTCCGGATCGCCGTGGAGGTGCTGCGCCCCGGGACGCTTCCCCGGTACGAGCTCAAGGCGAAGCGATTCTTCGACCACCGGCCGCCGGGCCATCGCTGGCAAATTCAGCGGTGAGGCGGGCGCCGAAGCGATCCGGCGGAACGACGCCGAGACGCGCGGCCGCCCGTGGCCCCG
>DASYQW010000129.1 GCA_036005065.1 Candidatus Methylomirabilota bacterium
GGATCGGCCGGTTCCGGATCAGCCTCGGCAACGGCCTGTACTACGCCGCTGACGACCAGTTCAAGAGCGGGACCGACGACGAGGGGTACGCGGCGGTGCAGACCGGCGTGGAGGTCCGCCATCCGCTCGGGTTCCGGATCCGGGACTTCACGCCCGACGTCGGCGTGTCGTTCATCCACTACCACTTCTTCCCGGCTGCGGTGTTCTCCCGCCTCGGCCGGGAGCCCCTCGAGGTCTCGAACCAGTTCGAGTTCGGGGTGACATTCGGGTCCGCCGTACCGTCCAAGCTCTGGATCTTCGAGAACCCGCGGCTCGGCGTGGCCTACCGCTTCGGGGACGGGCTGAGCGGGATCCGCGCCAGCTTCGGCTTCCCGTTCTGAGTCCGGTTGATCGCGGGGCCGCCGTGAAAACCTCCGCCTCCACAGCTCAGCGGTTTTTGTCGAGGAAGCCGTGCACGACTGCGATGGCGCTTCCGATGTTGCCCGTGTTGACGGACACGCACATGGTCTGCCCGGACTTGAAGATCACGCCGCTCACCACCATGCTTCCACCCGCGCGGCCATCGCCACTTCCGTTATCGTGCGCTATCACCATCGGGAAGATCACGCCGCTCGGGGTCAGCGAGTGCAGGAACAGGATTTCCGCTTTGTTGACTCCGCCTGTGTTCCCTTGGGTCCAATTGAGGCCGGTAACCACGAAGACCTTTCCGGAAGGTATGGCGAATGGCGAGATGGTTCCGTCGGGGTTCTGCCGATGGTCCAAGGTTCTGCCAATCGGGTCTTTGCCGCATTGTGTACCGTTGAAGGTTGTCAGCGTCACGAGGTCACTGGGTTTTGTGGGTCCAAGGACTTCCGCTTCGACGGCTCCGGCGGTCACCGCCAGAGACAGGGCCGCGAGCGTCCTAGGCAGTAGTTTCATCGCATCCTCCCTTAGCGGATTGTGGGACCACTGCTCAAGCCGAGAACGGGATGCGATCCGCCGAGCGTGCTCGCATCGCGCCACGCGCCGAGCCCTTCCCCGACGGCCCGCCCCGGATCAGGCCGACGATAGCCGATCCGGTGGCCGGGCGCCAGGGGTCTGGTGCTCCCGGGTGAGCGCCTGAGGGGGCCTGCACGGCGGGGGGCATGGACGGCGCATCGGCTTCCCGGTTCTGAGTCCGGTTGATCGCGGGACCGGAAGCATTGCACAATGGGCGCCGGCCGACCGAGGGACGCGCGGAGAGGCGATGCCGACGACGACCGAGCTGAGCGGGTGGAAGCCGAGGGCGCCCGACGCCCCGGCCTTCGGCGCCGCCGCCAAGGGCTGGTAGGCCCGCGACCCATGGCCGACCTCCCGCGCACCGCCGACGTCGTCGTGGTCGGCGGCGGCGTCCACGGCGCCAGCCTCGTCTATCACCTGGCCCGCCGGAAGGCCGGCCGGGTCGTCCTCGTCGAGCGGAAGTTCCTGGCCTCGGGGCCGACCGGCCGGTCGAGCGCGCTCGTGCGGCGCTTCTACGCGATGGATCTCCTCACCCGCACGGCCCACGCCTCGGCGGAGGTCTTCCAGCGCTGGGGGGAGACCGTCGGCGGTGACCCCGGCTTCCGCCCGGTGGGCCTCCTCTGGCTGGCCGGGGCGGAGGTGGCGCCCCACCTCCGCGCGAACGTGGCTCGAGCCCAGGCGCTGGGCGTGCCCCTCGCGCTGCTGACCCCGGAGGACGCCCGCGGGCTCGTGCCCGCGATGGCGGTGGACGACGTGGCGCTGGTGGCGCACGAGCCCGCGTCCGGCTACGCCGACGCGACCGCCACGACCAACGCCTTCGCGGAGCGAGCGCGAGCGCTCGGCGCCTCGGTCGTGCAGTATGTCGGCGTCGAGGCGATCCTGACCGCCGGTGGGAAGGTCGCCGGCGTCCGGACCGCCGCCGGCGAGATCAGCGCCCCGGCGGTCGCCGTCTGCGCCGGCCTCTGGGCCGATCGCCTGCTGGCCCCGCTCGGGATCGAGGTGCCGATCGCGCCCACGCGCCACCAGATGTGCTTCTTCCGCCGGCCACCGGGCTTCGCTGCCCACCCGGCGGTCATCGACCGCCCGAACATGACGTACATGCGGCCGGAGACCGGCAACCTCACCATCCACGGCCTCGCCGCCTACCAGGAGGTCGTCGACCCCGACCACTACAACGAGGGGGCCGACGCCGACGAGATCGTGCGAAACGCCGAGCTGATCGCCCGCCGCTTCCCGAGCATGGAGCACGGGCTGGCGATGGGCGGCTACTCCGGCGTGTACGACGTCACCCCCGACCACCAGCCGGTGCTGGGGCCGATCGCGGAGTACGCCGGCCTCGTCGCGGACTTCGGCTGGAGCGGCCACGGATTCAAGCACGCCCCGCAGGTCGGCGACGTCCTGGCCGAGGTCGTGCTGAATGGCCGGGCGCCCGGCTGGGATCTCGCGCCGTTCCGCTGGACGCGCTTCCGGGAGGGAGACCTCTTGCCGCCCGCCTCGGCGACGGCGCCGCCCCACCCGGAGCGACGGGCCGCGACCCCCGGCTCGGCCTGCCGGTAGCCCCGCCGCTCGAGGACCGCCGCCGCGGCGTCCAGGTGGAAGGCCGTCGATGTTCCCGGTCATCGCCCAGGTCGGACTCCAGGCCAGTGCCGCCGCGCTCATCCTGGGCTTCTTCATCGCGCTGTTCCTGGCGTTCCTCGCGCTCGGGGCCGGGGCGGGCATCGTCGCCGGACTGGTCGGCCGGTGGCGCGGCTCGCCGCGCCCGAACCGCTTCGCGTTCTGGACCGGCACGATCTGCTGGACCGCGGGGCTGCTCCTCCTGGTCTGGGTGTTCGGCGTCAGCGGACTGCCCAGCTCGTTCATGCTCTCCTTGTCTCCGGTCCTGGGTCTCCTCGGGCTCGCCGCCCTGTGGGCCGGTCGGGCGAGAGGACGGTCGCTCCTCGTCTTCCTGGCGATCACGCTGGCGGCCACGGGGACGGCGGGGGCGGAATGGCACCGGCGGATCCGGCACCGGGAGCTGACCCACGCCGCCTGGCAGGGCGATGCGGAGCGGGTGAAGCGGTTCCTTCAGGAGGGCTACAGCCCCGACACGCGCGACCTGTACGACTACACGCTGCTGATGCTGGCCGTCCGGAGCCGGGATCGCCGGACGGTCGAGACGCTCCTCGGCGCGGGCGCGAACGTGAACGCCGTCGGGCCGCACGGCTGGACCGCGCTCCGGGCCGCGGTGATGGAGGCCGAGCCGGAGCTCGTGGAGCGGCTGCTGGCGGCCGGCGCCGACGTCCATCTTCGAGGACCCTCCGACGACCGGCTGTCGGAGCTGGCGCGGGGGCGAGGCCGCCCCGACGTCGCGGCGATCATCGAGAAGGCAGAGTCGGCGCGCTAGTTCATTTCGGGGGGTCTCGGAAGACCCCCCCGACGCCCCCCGTCGTGGCGCGGCGAAGCCGCCGCTCGGAGCGCTCCTCGATGCACCACGCGCTCGGTGGTCGGCGCCGAGGTTACTCCGACACACTAGGTTGGAGAGTGGAGAGCTCGAAGGACCGGGGGGGGACGAATCGAACGCGCGGGGCGCAGCCTGACTCGCGAGACCGCGGCGCGATCCCGGGAGAGGGACGGGACGGGTCAGCGCTTCTGGATCGTCACCTGAGAGGCGCGCTCCTCGACCGCGACCTCGCGGCTCGAGAGCGCGATGCCCTGGTACACGAAGGCGAAGAAGCCCAGGATGATGAGCGAGATGATGAAAGCCTGCACTGCTGACCTCCACCTCTGACCGGCCGTGAGCGTCCAGCGTACGGTCCGAGCCTACCGCCGCCGAACCGGGATTCCCGCAAAATTTCGAGGGCTTGTTCCCAAACGAGAGCAACCGTCATGCCA
>DASYQW010000130.1 GCA_036005065.1 Candidatus Methylomirabilota bacterium
GGCGTTGGCCTCCGGCACGTACACCGCGTCCCCCGCCTCCACCACCACGTTCTGCCGCGGGTCTCCCGTCCGCATCAGCGTGTCCAGGTCCACCGCCACCGGCTGCGGCTCCCCCGCCCGCGGCCGGGCCCGCACCACGTACGCCACCCGGTCCGCGTTCTCCCGAACGCCCTTGGCCTCCGACAGGGCCCCCAGCAGCGTCGTGTAGTTCGTCTTCAGCGCGAAGGATCCCGGTTGCTGCACCGCCCCCATCACCGCGAACTGCCGGCCCCGGTATTCTGTCACCGCCACGTTCACCTTGGGCTGCAGCAGGTATCCCCCCCGCAGCCCGGTCTCCAGCGCCTGCTCCACCTCCTTCACCGACCGCCCCCCGACCGCCACCTCTCCCAGGAAGGGAAAGGTGATCGTCCCCCCCTCGCTCACCCGCAGCGTGCGCGTCAGGTCCTCCTGGGCGTGCACCTGAATCGTGATCTGGTCGCCGGGTGCCAGCTTGTAGTCGTCGGCCGCTTCCGCCGCTGGCGCGGAGAGCGAGACCGCCGGCGGCGCCGGCGCGCCGGGGCCCCGGCCAGATCCCGCCCGCGACGGGCCCGGGCCCGGCCCGGGACTCCCCGCCGCCGGTGTCGCCGGCCCCGCGGGGCTCACGGCCGGGCTCGGCGTCGTGGCGCAGGCGACCGCCGCCATCAGCAGGCCGAGGAGCAGGACGGGACGCGTCCATCGGATGGATCGCATGGGACACCCCCTTGCCTGGGTCGAGCAAGACGGGTGCCATGCCAGGACGCCGGTGACGCCGCTCCCACCGGGCGGCCGCCCCGACGGAATGCACATTTTGCCGCTCGGAGCGCAGAAGGCGGCGGGCCGGCGATGCGGGCGGGTGGACCCGAGCCGCGAGCCGAGCAGCCCTAGGCCGGGATTATTCGCGAGGCATGCCTCTCGAAGCGGCGCGGGTGACGACGGGCTGCGGCGGTCATCGGCCCGGCTGGCCCGGCTGGCTCCGGTCGCGCAGCGTCCGGAGTGCCTCTTCGAGCCGCTTCTGGGCCTCCCCATAGGCGGTCCAGTCGCCGCGCCGGAGCGACTCCTGGGCGCGCGTCCACGCCTCCCAGGCCCGCCCGACGACGGCGTCGAGCCCGGCGGCGCCGGGCGGTGTCGGCGGCGCGTCGGGGGCTCGCGCGATCACCGCCGCGGGCCGGCGCCCGAAGATCGCCTGGAGCGAGGCGTCCAGCGAGTCCTCCATGGCGATCTGGTTCCCGTAGGCGACGAACACCCGCTTGAGCTCGGGGATGGAGCCTTTCTCGGCCCCCAGGTACATGGGCTCGACGTAGATGAGCGACTCCTCGATGGGAATGGCCAGGAGACTGCCGCGGATCACGGCCGAGCCCCGCTGGTTCCACAACGTGAGCTGCTGCGAGATCACGGGGTCCTGGTCGATCCGGGCGGCGATCTGCCGCGGCCCGTAGACGAGCCGCTGCTTGGGAAAGAGGAAGGCCGTCAGGCGCCCGTAGTGCTCGCCGTCCGCCCGCGCGCCCAGCCAGGCGATCATGTTGTCCCGGCGGAGCGGGGTGAAGAGCGTCAGGAGGACGAACTCCTCGCGGGCCTCGCCCGGCAGCCGCATGATCGTGTAGTAGGGCTCCATGTCGCGCTCGCGCCCGCTCTCCTGGCGGCGCGGGATCGACCACAGGTCTTCCTTGTTGTAAAAGACCCGCGGGTCCTGCATGTGGTAGGTCGCGTACATGCGGGCCTGAATGGTGAACAGGCCGGCCGGGTAGCGGACGTGGGCGCGGAGGTCGGCCGGCATCTCGCCGAGCGGTCGGAACAGACCGGGAAACGCCCGGGCATAGGCGCGGACCAGCGGGTCGCGCTCGTCCGCGAGGTAGAAGGTCACCGTTCCGTGGTAGGCGTCCACCACGGCCTTCACCGAGTTCCGCACGTAGTTGCCGAAGCCGGTCACCCGCTCCGAATAGGGGAAGCGGTCGGTGGCCGTGTAGGCGTCGACGATCCAGACGAGGGTCCCGTCGTCACGGATCACCAGGTAGGGGTCGGCGTCGAAGCGCAGGAACGGCGCGATGCGCCGGACGCGCTCGCCGACCTGCCGGTAGTACATCGCCCGGCTCTCGGGGGTGATCTCGTCGCTCAGCAGGATCCGGTACGACGCGAACCGCAGCGACAGCAGGAGCCGCCGCCAGAAGCTTCCCACCGGCACGCCCCCCCGGCCCTGGTAGGTGGTGTACACGTTCTCGTCGCCCGCCGGGTAGTCGATCTCCTGCGACCGCGTGCGCACGAAGACGTAGTCGTTGGCGATCTCGCCGTAATAGATCTCCGGGCGGGTGACGCGCAGCGAGACGGAGGACGCGGGCGGGATGTCCCGGATGAACAGCTCGGGGAGTCCTTCCGAAGTCACGCGGTTGACCGGCCCCACCACGGCCCCGTAGCCGTGCGTGTACTGGAGGTGCTCGTTGATCCACTGGCGATCCGTGTCGCGCCCCTGGGGGTCCCGGGGCAGGTTCTGGTAGGAGAGCTCCCGCGCGGAGAGCATGACTTGCCGGTACTCGCGGTCGATCAGGTAGCGGTCGTTGTCCACGTCGACGAAGCGGTAGTAGGTCCGGATCTCCTGGAGCTGGGCGAAGGTCGCCAGGGCCGGCCCGTGGTCCCACAGGCGGATGTTCCGCAAGGTCGGCGCGTTCCGGGCCAGGTCGGCCGGCTCGAGCGATTCCCGGACCGGGAACTCGCGCTCCTCGATCCGGTCCAGCCCGAAGGCCTGTCGGGTGAGCCGGATGTGGTGGGCGATGAACGGGCTCTCGGCCACCAGCGCGTTCGGCGCGACCCGCAGGCGCTGCACCAGCGCCGGATAGGCCCAGACCCCGACCAGCCAGCCGAGCGCCAGCACCACCAGCCCCGCGAATACGGGACGCGCCCCTCGGCGCAGGATCTGGACCAGCGCCGCGATCCCGCACAGCGCGGCCAGCGCCGCCAGGACCGACAGCGCGGGCAGGGTCGCGTGGACGTCGGTGTACGTCGCTCCGAAGACCGCCCCGCGGTGGGAATAGAGGAGCTCGAACCGGTCGAGGTAGAAGTCGACGGCCTTGGCGAAGAGCAGGAGCGCGGCCAGCGCCAGGAGGTGCACGCGCGCGCGAGCCGTGATCACCGGGCCGCGGGCGGTCAGAACGAGGACGCGGCCCAGGAAGTAGAGCAATGCGGTGGTCAAGAGCGTGACGCCGCCGAGCAGGAACACCCAGTCGAGCCCGTAGCGCCACAGAGGCAGGCGAAAGACGTAAAAGCCGATGTCCCGGTTGAAGATGGGGTCCGCGATGCCGAAGGGCTGGGCGTTGCGGAAGGCCAGGAGCGTCTGCCACTCGCTGCTCGCCGACAGGCCGAAGATCACGGCGAGCGCGACGGTGACGGGCACCAGCGCTCGCCGGAGCAGCGGCTCCAGGATGACGCGGCTCGGCAGCCCGAGCGGCTCCTCGAGCTCCCAGAAGACGTCGGGGGGACGCGCGTAGGCGGCCGCGCGCAGATTCGCTCCCAGGAAGGCGAAGCTCACGAGGCCCACCACCAGGAAGAGCGCCCCCCGGAGGCCCACCACCCCGAGGAACACGCCCTCGTAGCCCACCTCCTGGAACCAGAGCCAGTCCGTGTAGAACGGTACGGCCTCGAGGAGCAGGAAGAGGGCGACCAGCGCGATCACGAGGAGCGTGCCGCGCGAGGTCCTCACGGTCGCTCTCCAGGCGCCGGGATCGCTCGAGCCCGGGACGCGAGCGGGACCTCGGCGCCGGCCGGACGGCTCCCCGGCCCGGCTGGTGATCCCCCCCGCTCCTCGGCGATCTCGTAGGAGAGGCGCCGCCGCACCATCCACCGCACGGCCCACAGGTCGGCGAGCCCGGCCCACAGACGGGTCCAGTTCCCGTACTTGGACCGGCCGGCGCGCCGCGGCCGGTGGCGCACCGGTACCTCGGCCACCCGGAACCCCTCCGCCTGGAGAAGTGCCGGCAGGAAACGATGCATGCCGCGGTAGAGCGGAAGCCGGGTGACCGCCGTCCGTCGGAAGACCTTCAGCATGCAGCCGGTATCGTGGATGCCGTCGTGGGTCACGCGTCGGCGCACGGCGTTCGCCACCCGGGATGCCAGGCGCTTCGTCCACGGGTCTCGCCGCTCCACGCGCCAGCCACAGACGGCGTCGTACGGACCCAGGGCGGCCAGGAGTGTCGGGATGTCGCGGGGGTCGTTCTGGAGGTCGGCGTCCAGGGTCGCCACGAGGTCGCCGCGCGCCGCCCGGAAGCCGGCGGCGAGCGCAGCCGTCTGGCCCGCGTTTCGGCGGAAGCGGAGGACCCGCACCCGGGGATCGGCCGTGGCCAGGGCGGCCAGGGCCGCGAAGGTCCCGTCGGTGGAGCCGTCGTCGACGAAGATGATCTCGAAGGACCGGCCCAACGGCTCCAGGACCTCCACGACCTCGCGGTAGCAGGCCTCGACGTTCGGCTCCTCGTCGTACGCCGGGATGATCACCGACAGCCCGGGCTCGCCCTCGGCCGCACGCGCCGGCAGTCGCCCGACCGCCCCGGGGGCGAGAGGTGCCGGCCGCGCGCGTCCGTCAGGTGGCTCGCCCACTAATAGGAGAGGGCGCCGGGCGGCGGAGCCAGGCCACGGAACCCGTAGCCCCGGTAGATGGCCACGGTGCGGACCAGGAGACCCCGCCGGCGCACGTCCACCCTGAACGGGCCCTCGATCCGGTCGAACGCACCGACGATACGCGTGTCGAGGCTACCCACATTCTCCTGCACGTAGATCGCGTCCCATTGCCGATGCCGCTCGGGCCCCTCCCAGAAGTCGTACTGGTTCAGCCGCCGGCCCAGGTTCACATTATACGCGGGCGGATGCCCCTCCACGTAGAACGCGAGTTCGCTGGTGACCTGATAGCGCTCGGCCAGGAGGAACGTCCGCTCGGGAGCCGGCATCGCGCGACGGTGGGCCCCGACGAGGGCGCCCAGCTCACGCCAGCCCCGGAGCCGCAGCGTCGGATCCAGACGCCCTGGCACGCCCAGGAGCTCGGTGACGTGTCCGAGCGCGCTCACCCCGAGGGCGAGCCCGGCCGCGGCCAGGAGGAACGCGGTCTGAGCGCGGCGTCCCGCCGGCCCGAGCCGCCGCCGGCGCTCGAGCAGCGCCCCGGCCGCCACCAGGGCGAGCGACGGGTAAGCCGGCGCCGGCCAGTTGGCCTGGATCTTCCCCTGGAGCGAGAGCAGGAGGTAGAAGGCGATGACGGGGACGCCGAAGGCGGTGAGGAAACGGTAGGGCTCGCGCCGCCGGACCAGGCCCTCCCGGATTCCGTACCAGGCCGCCCAGGCGAGGAGGCCGGCGATCAGCGGCGTCAGGATCCCGAGCTGGACCCCCACGAACTCGACCAGCTCCACCACGGTCAAGCCGGCGCCCCGGCCCTGACTCGCCACGTGGCGCGCGGAGACCCAGCCATGCTGCGCGTTCCACACCACGGGGGGCAGGCTGAGGACGAGCGCGACAGCGGCCCCGAGATAGGGCCCGGGCCGGCCCAGCCAGGCCCGCGCCTCGGGAGCCCGCCAGAGGTAGAGGACGAGCCCGGGCAGGATGAAGAGCATCGAGTACTTGGCGAGGATGCCCAGGCCCACCGCGGCCCCGGCCAGGATCCAGTCGGCGCCGCCTCGGGCCAGTGCCCGGTAGAGGAAGAGGAGGGCCAGCGTCCAGCAGACGAGGAACGGCGGGTCGATGGTCATCAGCAGGCTGCCCGCCCAGAACAGGGGCGTGAGCTGGAGGCCCACGACCGCCAGCAGGCCGGCTCGCGGGTCCGGGAACGTCTCTCGGCCGAGACGGTAGACCACCAGGCCGCCGGCGACGCTCAGCAGGACGGCTCCCAGCCGGATGCTCAGCTCGGAGGTGCCGAAGGTCGCCGTGAGCGCGTAGATCACGTAGGCGACCAGCGGTCCCTTCGAGTAGTAGGACAGGTCAGGCCGGCGCGACCACTCCCAGTAGTGCGCCTCGTCGGGCGAGAGATCCAGCCCGGCCACCACCAGGTAAATGACTCGCAGCGCGGTGAGCAGCGCCAGGACGACCAGGAGCCAGCGCGCCACGGTCCGGTCGTCCGGCACGATGCTCGCCGGCGGGCCGGCGGGCGCGCCTCCCGTCACTGGCGAACGGAGATCGCGTTGGAGAAGATCCACGGCATCCGCCGGGCCATCCCGATCGGGAACAGGTTCACGTGGAGATCGACCTCCACGCGATAGACGCCCGGGCCCGTCACGGGGATCCGGACCGACGCCCCGCCGGGGCCCTCGTGAGTCACCTCGCCGTCCCGCACGAGCCGCACCACGCTCTCGCCGACGGGCGGCACCCGGACCTCGAAGACCAGACCCTCCGCGAAGCGCATGGTCTCGCCCATGAGGGCCACCCCGCCGGAATGGCGCGCCACGAACCGGAATCCCTCGGCCGGGGCGAAGCCGTCGAACGCGTTGTAGAAGTGACCCGCCCGCATGGCACGGTACACCCGCAAGCGATCCGCCTCATCTCGCTCGAGCGGGTCCCGGGTGACGAAGTGGAGCCGGCCGAGCCGGAAAGCCGTCTCGTGCGACGGGAAGCGGACCCCCGTCTCCTCGGTCAGCGCGATTCCGCCGTGGGCGTCGAGCCCGAGGACGCCGATCGTCGGGCGCTCGCGCGCCATGCGGTCCCACAGCCCGATCCCCGGCCGAGGCCAGTGGATCACGGATAGCGTCGCCATGACCGGGTTGGCCGGATACGCCAGGAGTCCCACGGCCTGTCGGTAAAGGGGCGCGGCCACGACCTGGTCGAAGACGTCCATCACCTCGATCCCGTCCACCGACGGGATCGCATCCCGCCATCCGAGCCGGGGATGATCGGGGTGCGCCAGGAGGACGATCGCCTCGACGCTCCGGTAGTGCGCGAGGAGGGCGTTGACGGACACCTCCCGGGCCTTGACCGCCAGGTCGGCGGGTGGATCGAGGACCAACAGATACCCCGAGCCCGTCGTGACCTCGGCCCCGACCAGAACCAGCGTCGGCCCGTACCAGCGCTCCTTGCCCTCGGCGAGCGGCGCCAGCGTGTTGTGGTCGGTGAGGAGCACGACCCGCACACCCACCCGCGCCGCCGCCGCCGCGATCTCCTCGACGCTGCCCTGCCCATCGTGGGAATACGCCGAGTGAACGTGCAGCACGGCGGAGTATTCGGCCAGGTCCGACGGGGGAGGCCACCCGGGCGGGCTCGGCAGCGGCCCGAGCCGGGCCGCGCCCGCGTACCCGGCCAGGAGCAGCCCGACCAGGACCCCGCCGATGAGGAGCCGGCGGCGCCCCCGCCCCGCTTTCCCAGGCGCATCAGGGCGGGACGCCTGAGGGACGCGGCTCAGGTCCCGTGCGTCCAGGACGACAGATACGACTGTTGCGCCGCGGTCAGCCGGTCGATCTCGACGCCCATTGACGCGAGCTTCAGGCGGGCGATGGCACGATCGATGTCCTGCGGCACGCGGTAGACCCGGCGTTCCAGGCGCCCCCGCTCGCGCACCAGGTGCTCGACCGACAGGGCCTGGTTCGCGAAGGACATGTCCATGACGGCCGCGGGGTGCCCTTCGGCGGCGGCCAGGTTGATGAGCCGGCCCTCGGCGAGCACGTACAGCCGGCGGCCGTCCTTCTGCGTGAACTCCTCGACGAGCGGGCGCACGGTCCGGCGCGACTGGCTGTGCTGCTCCAGCGCCTCCAGGTCGATCTCCACGTTGAAGTGCCCGGAGTTCGCCAGGATCGCCCCGTCCTTCATCCGCTCGAAGTGCTCGGCGCGGATGACGCCGGTGTTCCCGCTCACGGTGACGAAGACGTCGGCCTGGGCAGCCGCCTCCGTCATCGGCAGGACCTCGAACCCTTCCATGACGGCTTCGAGCGCCCGCAGCGGATCGACCTCGGTGACGAGGACTCGCGCCCCCATGCCGTGGGCGCGCGCGGCCAGCCCGCGGCCGCACATCCCGTACCCCGCCACCGCCACCACCCGACCGGCCAGCAGGATGTTGGTCGCCCGCAGGATGCCGTCCAGCGTCGACTGCCCCGTCCCGTAGCGGTTGTCGAAGAGGTGCTTGGTGTCGGCGTCGTTCACCGCGATGATGGGGAAGGCCAGCACGCCTTCGCGCTCCATGGCCCGCAGTCGGATGACGCCGGTGGTCGTCTCCTCGGTGCCGCCCACGATTTCGGCGATCAGATCCTTGCGATCCCCGTGGAGCGTGGAGATGAGGTCGGCGCCGTCGTCCATGGTCACCTGCGGTCGGGTGGCCAGCACCGCCTGGATGTGGCGGTAGTACCGCTCGCTGTCCTCCCCCTTCTGGGCGAAGACCGGTACCCCGTGCTCCTTCACCAGGGCGGCCGCCACGTCATCCTGGGTCGACAGGGGGTTGGACGCGCACAGGGCCACCGAGGCCCCACCCGCCTCGAGCGTCAGGGCCAGGACCGCCGTCTCCGTCGTCACGTGGAGGCAGGCACCGATCCGGATGCCCCGGAGGGGCTGCTCGCGCCCGAACCGCTCCCGGACCTGGCGGAGCACGGGCATCGCCATCTCGGCCCACTCGATCCGATGCTGGCCGGCCGCGGCCAGGCCCAGGTCCTTCGCGTCATGCTGGGTCGTCGTCACGGTCTTGTCCCTTCTCGGTACGGGCTACGCGTGGTGGACGGGGAAGGACGGATGCCGACCCGTGCTAGAGCCCGGCATCCTCGCGCAGGTCTTTGACGCGGTCCGTCCGCTCCCAGGTGAACTCGGGCTCGCTCCGGCCGAAGTGTCCGAAGGCCGCGGTCTGGCGGAAGATCGGGCGGCGCAGATCCAGGTACTTGATGATGCCGGCCGGCGTGAAGTCGAAGTGACGGCGGATCATCTGCTCGAGCTTGGTGGTCGGGACCTTCCCGGTGCCGAAGGTGTCGACCATGATCGACACCGGGTCGGCGACGCCGATGGCGTAGGCCACCTGCACCATGCAGCGCTCGGCCAGCCCCGCGGCCACGATGTTCTTCGCGACGTGGCGGGCCATGTAGGACGCCGACCGGTCCACCTTGGTCGGATCCTTCCCCGAGAAGGCGCCGCCGCCATGCGGGCACGACCCGCCGTAGGTGTCCACGATGATCTTGCGTCCGGTGAGACCGGTGTCACCCTGGGGACCGCCGACGACGAACCGACCGGTCGGGTTGATGTGGTAGGTGATCCGCTTCTCGTCGAACATCGCGGGGGGGAGGGCGGGCTTGACCACGTGCTCGACGACGTCGGCCCGCAGCTGCTCCAGGGTCACCTCCGGGCTGTGCTGGGCGGAGATGACGACGGTCTCGACCCGGAGGGGCTTGCCGTCGACGTACCGGACGCTGACCTGCGACTTGCCGTCCGGCCGGAGGTACGGGAGCACCCCCTCGCGGCGGACCTGGGACAGCCGCCGGACGAGGGCGTGGGCGAGGGAGATCGGGGCCGGCATCAGCTCGGGCGTCTCCGTGCAGGCGTACCCGAACATGAGGCCCTGGTCTCCCGCGCCGAGCCGGTCCACGCCCAGGGCGATGTCGGGGGATTGCTCGTCGATGGACACGATGACCCCGCAGGTCTCGTAGTCGAATCCGAACTTGGCCCGGGTATACCCGACGCCCTTGATCGTCTCCCGCGCGATGCGGGCGATGTCCACGTAGCACGAGGTGGTGATCTCGCCCGCGACGACGACGAAGCCGGTGGTCAGGAGACACTCGCAGGCCACCCGTCCGGTCGGGTCCTGCTCCATGATCGCGTCCAGGACGGCGTCCGAGATCTGATCCGCGATCTTGTCGGGGTGTCCCTCGGTCACCGACTCCGAGGTGAACAGGTACTCGTCGTGCGCCATGGGGAGCCTCCTCGCTCACCTGATTCCCGGGCCCGCGCGCCGGAACAACCCGCGTAGTGTAGCACGAGCGGACGCGGACGCTCAAGAGAAGCGGGCGAGGCTGCCGAGGCAACCGCCGACGCGGAGCCACGGCCGCCGGCGCTACATCACTGGTTCAGGCCGCGCGTTCAGACGGCGGGCTCGGCCATCCGGCGCTTGAAGGTCTCGATCGCCTCCATCGCCCACGGGTCCACGCCCCGCAGGACGGCGAGGTAGTAGCTCACCCAGTCGCCCCACAGCACGAGCGAGAGCAAGCGCGCGAGCGGCCCTTCGCCCCGCGCCCAGACCTCGTGGGTCGGCGCCCGGGATTCGAGCAGCGCCCGGGTCAGCGCGGCGCGGCGCGCGACTCGTGGATGCTCCGCGCGGTCGCGCAGGAACACGACGGCCCACTCGCCCCCTGTCCCCCCGGCCCAGGCCTCGATCGCATTGTGGTTCATCTCCGGCAGCACCCCGGACCCGGCGAGCACCTTGGCATTCTCCTCGAGCTGCGTCCGCCACCGGTAGGCCACGGCTCCCGCCGGATCGGCGCCGTAGATCACGGGGATCCGCCCGGCCAGGCTGGCGGCCAGCGCCTTGGCGGGGTTCTCCGCGGCGGGCACCTCGGGCGCCAGCTCCCCTCCGAGGGCCTTCAGGACACGGATCGCCTCCTCGCGCTCGCCCTCGCCCCCGAGCGAGGCCCCGAGCGTCTCGAGCAGCGCCAGGACCGGCATCAGGAGATAGGCGAGCGCCGCCCGCGGGGGAAAGCCCTCGGGAAGCCGCACCCAGGGGAGCTGCTCCCGCCGGGCCCGCTCGCCCAGCTCGCCGCCGGAGCTCACCACGAGTGCCCGCGCGCCCCGCTGTCGGGCCGCGTCGAACGCGGCGAGCGTCTCCTCGGTCTGGCCGGAATAGCTCGACGCCACCGCGAGCGTGTCGGACCCGACCCATGCGGGAACGCCGTATCCCCGCACCACCTGCACGGGGAACGGCGCCCGCTCGTGGCAGAGGCCCTGGAGGAAATCCCCGGCCACCGCCGAGCCCCCCATGCCGAGCATGAGGACGGCCCGCGGCCGGCCGCCGTCGAGGCGGATCCCGTCGGCCAGCCGGATCGCCTCGGCGACCTGGCCCGGGAAGCCGCGCAGCAGCTCGCGGAAGCCGCGGCCATCGACGGCGGCGTGCCGCTCCGGGTCGTCCAGCCGCGCCTTCACCGCGCTCCCCTACGCGTCGCGGTCCACATCGCGATGGGTCACCGTGAGCGGCAGCCCCTGGGCCTCGACGAATTCCCGCAGCTCTTCGATTAGCGCGACCGAGCGGTGGCGGCCTCCGGTACAGCCCACGGCGACGGTCAGGTGCGCCTTGCCCTCGCGCTGGTAGCGCGGCAGCAGATAGGCGAGGAGGTCGCGCACGCGCCCGACGAACTCGCGACCTTCGGGGTGATCGAAGATGAATCTCCGGACCTCGGGGGACCGGCCGTCCTGAGCCTTGAGCCCCTCGACGAAGAAGGGGTTCGGGAGGAAGCGGCAGTCGAAGACGAGGTCGGCGTCGTAGGGAATGCCGAACTTGTAGCCGAAGGAGACCAGGTTGACGTTGAGGCCGGTCCGGGGCGTCTGCTCGCCGTACAGCTCGACGAGCATCTGCTTGAGCTGGTGGACGGTGATGTGCGAGCTGTCGATCACGCGGTCGGCCAGCTCTCGGAGCTCGGCCAGGAGCTGGCGCTCGGCTCGGATTCCCTCGAGGAGGGTGCTCCCGAGCGGGTGCCGCCGCCGCGTCTCGTGGTAGCGCCGTACCAGGGTCTCCTCGGAGGCCTCGAGAAAGACGATCTCGGTCGCGTAGCCGCGGGCCCGGAGCTCGGCCAGGACCTCGGGGATCGGCGTGAGATACTCTCCCGCGCGCACGTCGACGCCGAGCGCGATGCGCCGGATGCGCCGGGTCGAATGGGCGCACAGCTCGGCGAAGGTGGGGATGAGCGTCGCCGGGAGGTTGTCGACGCAGTAGTACCCCATGTCCTCGAAGCAGCGGATGGCGTAGCTCTTCCCCGCTCCCGACAGGCCGGTGATGATGATGAACCGGAGCTGTTCGGCGTCCTCCCCCGGCGGCTGGCGGCCGTCGTGTACGGTCACTGCCGCCCGGGGCTCACGCGCCGGTGGGTTGGACGAGCTCCAGCTGTCCATCCGACCGCCGGTGCAGCACGTTGACGACACGGCTCCGCGCGTTCAGGAACACGAGCAGGCCGTCGCGCCGGAGGCGCATCTGCTCGATGGCCTCGTCCACGGACATCGGCTTGGCGTCGAGTCGCCGAATCACGACCTCGGCGTCTCCGGTCGCGTCGCCCGAGGCCGGCGGGGGCTCGGCGGCCAGCTCGCCGGCCACGCCGGCGGCCGGCGGCCGGCGCGAGAGACGCGGCTTGCGCGCCCGGATGCGATCCTTGCGCCGCCGCACCTGCTGGGCCAGGTTGTCCACGGCCAGGTCCAGCGCCGCCTGAAAGTCGCCCGCCGACCCCTCCGCGTGCAGGGTCGCCCCCTTGGTCTGCAGCGTCACCTCGGCCAGGTGCCGATAGCGCTCGAGCCCGAGCACCACCCGCGCCTCGGTGATCTTCGGGAGCAGGCGATCCATCTTGGCGACCTTCAGCTCGACGCGGCGCCGGAGCGGGGCACCGACGCCGACACCACGGCCGCTGATGTGGATCTTCATGCCCGGAGCCCCGGTCAGGCCCGTTTGCGGGTCGCGAGTCGGCGCTGGTGGGACGGAAGGATCCCGAGCTCTTCCCGGTACTTGGCGACGGTACGCCGGGCGATCGAGAGCCCGCTCTGCTTGAGGGCGCGGGTGATCTCCTGGTCCGACAGCGGCTTCTGGGCGTTTTCCTGGGCGACCAGGTCCCGGATCATCTTCTTCACGCTGATCGAGGAGACCATGTCGCCCCGGCCGGTCGCGATGCCGCTGTGGAAGAAGAACTTGAGCTCGAAGAGTCCTTGAGGAGTCTGGACGTACTTGTTGGTGGTGACCCGGCTGACGGTCGACTCGTGCATGCCGATGTCCTCGGCCACGTCGCGCAGGGACAGCGGCCGCAGCACCGGCAGGCCGTGGGCCAGGAACTCCTTCTGGAACTTGACGATCGACTCGGTCACCCGGTAGAGGGTCCGCTGCCGCTGGTGCACGCTCTTGATCAGCCAGATCGCCGAGCGGAGACGATCCTCGACGTAGCGCCGCGCCTCGTCTCCCTGTCCCCGGCCCAGCATGCTCCGGTAGTAGGGATTGATGCGGAGGCGCGGGATGCCGTCGTCGTTCAGGACGATGGCGTAGCCGTCCTCGGTCTTGTGGACGTGGACGTCCGGCACCACGTACCGGGTGTCAGCCGGCGCGAAGCGCCGCCCGGGCTTGGGCTCGAGGCCGGCGATCTCCTCGACGGCCTCCTGGACTCGATCCGGGTCCCGCCGGAGCGCCCGCGCGATCTCGGCGTACTTGCACCGCTGGAAGGCCTCGAAGTGCTCTTCCAGGATCTCGATGGCGAGCGGATCCGGCTCGGCCTGCTGGCGCAGCTGGATCAAGAGACACTCGCGGAGGTCGCGGGCGGCCACCCCGGGGGGGTCGAAGCTCTGGACCAGGATGAGGGCCTTCTCGAAGACGGCCCCCGGCAGGCTCGTCTTCTCGGCCATCTCCTCGAGTGTCGCCCGCAGGTAGCCGTCCTCGTCGAGGTTCCCGATGATCTCCTCGGCAGCCGCCTGCACGTCCAGCTCGACCACCGACAGCCGGAGCTGCTCGTAGAGGTGATCCGCCAGGGACGTGGTCGTCCCGACGAAATTCTCGAACCGGGTCTCTTCGTGCTGCTCTTGCTGGACGAGGCTTCGCTCGTCCGGCGGACCGAACATGATCTCCGTGAGGTCGAAGGGCAGGTCCGGCGCCTCGGCGGCCTCGGTGACCGCGGGAGCGTCGGGCGGGGTCGCCTCGGCCGCCGGGCCCTCGGCCGGCGGCTCGGGCGGCGGCGCCTCCTCCGGTGACTCCTCGAGCATGGGATTCTCCGTCAGCTCTTTCTGGAGCAGCTCCTGGAGCTCCAGGGTCGAGAGCTGGAGGAGCTGAATGGCCTGCTGGAGCATCGGCGTCATGACGAGCCGCTGGGTCTGACGAAGCGTGAGACGAGCTTCCATCGCCACGGTTGCTTCTCCTACCAGGACCCCGCGGGGCCCAACGGGCGCCGGTCAGAGTGAAAACTTCTCACCCAGGTAGATCTCGCGCGCGCGCTCGTTGGTCGCGAGCTCCTTCGACGTTCCCGACACCAGGATCTGTCCGTCGTAGAGGATGTACGACCGGTCGGTGATCTCCAGCGTCTCCCGGACGTTGTGGTCCGTCATCAGCACCCCGATGCCCTTCTGCTTGAGCCGAGACACGATGTCCTGAATGTCCGCGATGGCGATCGGGTCGATGCCCGTGAACGGTTCGTCGAGCAGGAGGTAACTCGGCGAGCTGATCAGCGCCCGGGTGATCTCCAGCCGCCGGCGCTCGCCGCCCGACAGGGTGTAGGCGCGCTGCTTGGCCAGTGTTTCCAGGCCCAGCTCCCGCAGGAGGGCCAACAGCCGCTCCTCGCGCTCGCGCGGCGTCAGGTCGAGCGTCTCCAGGATCGCCAAGAGGTTCTCCTCGACCGTCAGCTTCCGAAATACCGACGCCTCCTGCGGCAGGTAGCCGATCCCCCGCCGGGCTCGGCGGTACATCGGAAGATCGGTGATGTCCGTCCCATCGAGCACGATCCGGCCCTTGTCCGGCGGCAGAATCCCCACCACCATGTAGAAGGTGGTCGTCTTCCCCGCGCCGTTCGGACCGAGCAGGCCGACGACCTCGCCCCGGTTGATCACCAGGCTCACGTTGTCGACGACCTTCCGCTCCCAAAAGCTCTTCTGCAGCCCCCGCGCCTGAAGCCCCATTCCCACCTATCCGCACGACGCGGTCCGCTTCTCCTCCTTCTTGGCCGTCGGCTTCGCCGCGTCCGGCCGGCCCTCCTCCCGCTTCGGGTAGAAGACCGACTTGACGCGCTCGCGGGAACCGCCCTTCACCGTGCTGCGGTCCTCGGCGAGCAGGATCTCGATTTCCTCGCCGGTCACCACGTTCTCGTCCTGCCACACCTTGGCGTCTCCGAGGAGCAGGAGTCGCTGCTCGTCGTCGTAGTATTCGGCCCGCCGGGCCGTCCCGGTCCGGCAATCCTCGGTGACGATCTTCACGTTTCCGGTCGAGATGATGCGCAGCACGCGCTCGCCCTTGTCGTCGAGATAGACTTCCATGCGGTCGGCCGTCTGGACCGAGTTGTCCTGCTTGGCCACCACGTTGCCCGTGAAGATCACCAGCCCGTCCTTCCGGGACGCCTCCATCCGATCGGCGTCGATGACGATCGGAGCGGTCGAGCGCTGCCCCGGCTTCCGTTCGGCCGCCTTCGCCCGTTCTTCCGGCTTGGCCTTCTCCTCCGGCTTGGTCGCCGGGGCCTTCGGCGTCGTCGCCCCCGGCCTGGGAGCCGGCGCCCGGGGCTGGGCGCCCGCCGGCTCCGAGCCGGCCAGGCAGAGGATCGCCGCGACCGCCGCCAGCAGGAGCCTGGTTGGGCTCATAGACCGCTCCTTGGAAACAGGGCGAGGTTCGCATTGGCGCGGTTCTGGATCACGACGCGGACGTTCTTCTCGAGCACGGCTTCTTGCTCCCGCATCCGGAGGTCGAGCCCGCGGCCCGTGATGGTGGTCCCGGCCCGCTTGATCTCCACCGCCTCATCCGTATAGAGGTGCCGCTCGTCGTTCCGCCAGGAGATCCCCTGGGTCGTCATCCGCAGCCCGTCGTTGGACGCCACCACCACGTTCCCCGACAGCGACACGTCCCGCTTGGCGTTGTCGAGGACCCCTTCGTCGGCCGTCAGCGTCCACTCCCCGTCCTTGGAGAAGAGCCGCACCACCACCTTGTGCATCACGGTCCGCTGGTCCTTGTCGAACACCTCGGCGCGGTCGGCGTCGAGGGTGAAGCGCAGATTCCCTTCGAGAGTTTCGTTGACGTGCACTTCCTGGATGCGATAGTCCGCCTGCTGCGCGGGTGGCGCGGGGGCCGGCGCGCGGCGGGCGCGGGCCTTCCACGCGACCATTCCCCCCAGCCCGGCCAGGAGGGCCACGAAGCACACGAGGAAGACGGTCGAGAGTCGCCGCATGAGTGCCGATGAGACCCGTAACTACCGGGCCTGATTCGACCCTAGCATAAACCGTGCCTGGTGTAAACGGGCGCCGGCGGGCGCCTCACGACGCCCACATGCCGCGGGCCCGGAGCAATGACTCCAGGACCTCCCGGACGGCACCGCGGCCCCCGCCGGCCCGGCTCACCCAGTCGGCGACGCGGCGAACGTCCGCCACCGCGTCGGCCGGCGCCAGGGCGAGCCCCGCGCGGCGCAGGAGGGGAAGATCGGCGAGGTCGTCGCCCATGCACGCGACCTCGGCGTCCGTGCAGCCGTGGCGGCGTCGGACTCCCTCGTAGACGGCGAGCTTGTCGCCCACGCCCTGGTGGACCTCGCGGATCCCGAGCTCGGCGCAGCGCCGCGCGACCGCCTCGGAGTTTCGGGAGGAGATGACGGCAACCGGGAACTCGGCGGCCGCCGCCCGGGCGAGGGCGAGCCCGTCGTGCACGTCGAAGGATTTCCACTCGGCCCCGTCCGGGCCGTAGTAGACGCGCCCGTCGGTCAGGACGCCGTCCACGTCCAGGATCAGAAGCCGAATCCGTCGGAGCCGGGCCCGCGGCGGTGGCGCGCCCGGGCGCCGGGCGGGCGCCATCACGCGATGCTGGCGCGGAGCAGGTCGTGCAGGTGGAGGATGCCGTCGGGCCGTCCCGCGTCGTCCACGACGAGAAGCTGGGTGATGGCATGGCGCTCCATGAGCGCGAGCGCCGCTGCCGCCAGCTCGGTCCGTCCCACCGTCTTCGGCGCGCGCGTCATGAGCCCGGCCGCCCGCCCCGGCAGGGCTCCCGCCTCGCGCTGGACCGCGCGCCGCAGGTCGCCGTCGGTGATGATCCCGACCAGGACGCCCTCGCCGTCCACGACGGCCGTGCAGCCGAACCGCCCGGCGGTCATCTCGCCGACGACCTCGGCCAGCGAGGCGTCCGTCCGCACTCGCGGCACCGCCGCCCCGCGGTGCATCAGCTCCTCGACGCGGACGAGCCGACGGCCCAGCGCGCCCCCCGGATGGAGCCGCGCGAAGTCCTCCGGGCGGACATCGCGCACCGTGAGGAGCGCCACCGCCAGGGCGTCGCCGAGGGCGAGGGCCGCCGTCGTCGACGCCGTGGGCGTGAGATTCAGCGGGCAGGCCTCCTCGCGCACCGAGACGTCCAGGACGACGTCGCCGTGCTGCGCCAGTCGCGAGCGGGGGCTCCCGGTCAGGACCACCAGCGGGACCCCCAGGCGCTTGATCGATGGCAGCAGCGCCACCAGCTCGTCGGTCTCGCCGCTGTTGGAGAGGGCGACGACCACGTCCCCTCGCACCAGCATCCCCAGATCCCCGTGAACCGCCTCGACGGGGTGGAGGAAGAGCGCCGGGGTCCCGGTCGCCGCCAGCGTCGCGGCCAGCTTCTTCGCCACGAGGCCGGACTTCCCGATCCCGGTCACCACGACCCGGCCCCGACAGGCCTGCAGGAGCTCGACGGCACGGCCGAATCGCTCGTCCAGACGCTCGGCCAGCGCCCGCACGGCGTCCGCCTCGATCTCCAGGACCCGGCGCCCAGCCTTCAGGATGTCGTCGGGGGTCAGGGCCGGACCTCCCGCGCGCCCGACGCCGCCAGGACGCTGGTGATCGCCCGGACGTCCTCGAGGAGCCCGGGGAGCCAGTCGAGCGGCAACATCGTCGGCCCGTCCGACGGGGCCCGGTCCGGCTCTTCGTGGACCTCCATGAAGAGGGCATCCACGCCGAAGGCGACCGCCGCCCGGGCGAGCCCCGCCACGTACCGGCGCTCGCCGCCCGAGCGGGAGCCCTCGCCCCCGGGAAGCTGAACCGAGTGCGTCGCGTCGAAGATCACCGGGACGCCGAGCTCCCGCATGATGGCCAGGCTGCGGAAGTCCACCACCAGGTTGTTGTAACCGAAGGTCACGCCGCGCTCGGTCAGGGTCACCCCATGCGCGCCGGCCGTCTGGAGCTTCTCCACCACGTTCCGCATGTCCCACGGGGCCATGAACTGCCCCTTCTTCACGTTCACGGGCCGGCCGCTCCGGCCGCAGGCCACGAGGAGATCCGTCTGGCGGCAGAGGAACGCGGGGACCTGGAGGCAGTCGAGAACCTCGGCGGCCGGCGAGACCTCGCTCGGGAGGTGGACGTCGGAGAGGACGGGACACCCGAAGCGCTCCCGCACCCGCCCGAGGATCCGCAAGCCTTCCACCAGGCCGGGCCCGCGGTAGGAGCGGAGCGAGGACCGGTTGGCCTTGTCGTACGACGACTTGTAGACGAACGGAACCTTGGCCTCGCGCGTGAGCCCGCAGAGCGCCTCGGCCATCCGGAGGGCGTGAGCCTCGTCCTCGATCGCGCAGGGGCCGGCGATCAGCGCCAGCGGGGCGCCCCCGCCGATCCGGACCGGCCCGATGTGGACTGCCGGGGGTCGATGCTCGGGGCCCACGCCTATCTCTTCACGGCCCCGCGCGCGCAGGCGGCGCCGATGAACCCGGCGAAGAGCGGATGGGGCGCCCAGGGGCGCGAGCGGAACTCGGGATGGAACTGGCTCGCGATGAACCAGGGGTGGTCCGGCAGCTCCACGATCTCCACCAGCTGCTTCTCCGGCCAGATGCCCGACACCCGGAAGCCGTTCTTCTCGAGGATCCGCCGGTATTCGTTGGACACCTCATACCGGTGGCGGTGGCGCTCCTCGATGTGGAGCGTCCCGTACATCCGCGCGGCCAGCGAGTCCTCGGCGATCGTGATGGGATAGAGCCCGAGCCGCATCGTGCCGCCCTTGGCCTCGACGCCGCGCTGCTCCGGGAGGAGATCGATCACCGGGTGAGAGGTGGCCCGGTCGAACTCCGAGGAGTTGGCGTCCGCGAGCCCCGCCACGCGCCGGGCGAACTCGACCACCGCGCATTGCAGGCCGAGGCAGATCCCGAGGAACGGCACCCCGCCTTCCCGGGCGTACCGGATGGCCTCGATCTTCCCCTCGATCCCGCGGTCGCCGAAGCCGCCCGGCACCAGCACGCCGTCCACGCTGGCCAGATGGGCCGGCGCCCCATCCTGGGTGAGCTGCTCGGCGTCGACCCAGCGCACGTCGACCCGCGCCTCGTTCGCGATGCCGCCGTGGGTCAGGGCCTCGGCCAGGCTCTTGTAGGAGTCCTTCAGGTCGATGTACTTCCCCACCACCGCGACCCGCGCCGTCCGTGACGGATTCTTGATCTTGCAGACGATCGTCTCCCACGCCGCCAGGTCGCTGGGGCGTGGAGGCAGCCCCAGCGCCTTCACCACGATCTCGTCGAGGCCCTCCTGGTGGAAGACCAGCGGCACCTCGTAGATCGTCTCGACGTCCTTGGCGGTGATGACCGCCTCCTCCTCGACGTCGCAGAAGAGCGCGATCTTGGACTTGATCCCGGCAGGGAGGAAGCGGTCGGTCCGGCACAGCACGATGTCCGGCTGGATCCCGATCGCGCGCAGCTCCTTCACGGAGTGCTGGGTCGCCTTCGTCTTCAGCTCGGAGGCCGCCTGGATGAACGGGACCAGCGTCAGGTGGATGTAGATCACGTTCTCCTTGCCGACGTCCTTCTTGAACTGGCGGACCGCCTCCAGGAACGGCAGCCCTTCGATGTCACCAACCGTCCCGCCGACCTCCACGATGACCACGTCGACGCCGTGGCTCACGCGCCGGATCGACGCCTTGATCTCGTCGGTGATGTGGGGGATCACCTGCACCGTCCGGCCGAGGTAGTCCCCCTGGCGCTCGCGGCTGATCACCGTGTGGTAGATCTTCCCGGTGGTCACGTTGTGGTCGCGCGTCATGCGGGCGCGCGTGAACCGCTCGTAATGCCCCAGATCGAGGTCCGTCTCGCCGCCGTCGTCGGTGACGAAGACCTCCCCGTGCTGGTACGGGCTCATCGTGCCCGCGTCCACGTTGATGTACGGGTCCATCTTCAGGAGCGTCACCCGGAACCCACGCGCCTCCAGGAGACACCCGATCGAGGCGGCCGCCAGTCCCTTGCCCAGAGACGACACCACGCCTCCCGTGACAAAGACATACTTCATCGCCACGCTCAGCCTCCTCTCCGATTGGGATTCGTTCCGTTCCCGGACCCCACCTCGGGACCGGCGGGATCCAGCGCCGCGGCCTGCCGGACCCAGGCCCGGGCCTCGGCCCGGCTGCGGAGGCGCCCGGCCACCTGCGCGGCCACCAGCCCCTCGAGCAGGTGTCCGAACTGCGGCCCGGGGCGGAGCCCCATCGCCTGGAGGTCTCCGCCCGTGAGCAGCGGCCGGACCGCGCGCCAGCGGGTGAGGTGCTCGACCACGTAGCGGCGGACGCGTGTCCCGCGCGCTTCCACGTGGACCCAGGCCGCCACCGCCTCGGGAACGCCCCGCAGCCGGGTGAACGCCTCGGCGGCGCTCCGCGCGTCCTCCAGGCGCTCGATCAGCGCGCCCGCGCCCGCCCCCGCCTGCTCGACGGCCGCCCGGAGGGGTACCGGCAGCGCGAGCCGATCGAGCCAGGCCCGCCGCGCCTCGGGCCCGAGGTGGCCGCCGAGCGCGAGGAGATAGAGGGCTCGCACCGTATCCGGCGCGAGGGGCAGGCGCGCGGCGCTCGCCGCCACCCGCGCGAGGCGCCGGGCGGCGACCGCGGAGAACCGGTACCCGGGCTCGAGGAGCCGGAAGGCTCCCAGCCGGCCCAGGCGGGCCAGGATCTCGGCGGGCGCCCGCTCGCCGAGGATCAGGTCGAGCTCGGCCCGGAGGCGGTCCCCCGACAGCGCGGCGTACACCGGCAGCGCCGCCGCGGCCGCGGCGAGCCGGCGCGTCGGGCGATCCAGCCGGAACCCGAGCCGGACCGCGAACCGCACGGCCCGGAAAATCCGCGTGGGGTCCTCGATGAACGACAGCGGGTGCAGCACGCGGATCCGGCCGGCCCGCAAGTCGACGAGGCCGCCGACCGGATCGAGCACCCGGCCGGCGCTGGCGCTCGAGACGACGATCGCCAGCGCGTTCACCGAAAAATCGCGGCGCGCCAGGTCATCGGCGAGGGTCGCCGGCTCGACCTCGGGCAGGATGCCCGGGCGCGGGTAGCGCTCGCGCCGGGTCGTCGCGAGGTCGACCCGCGACCCGTCGGACAGCACCACGGTCGCCGTGAGGAAGGCGGCGTGCTGCACGACGCGCCCACCGAGCGCCTCGGCCAGCCGCCGGGCCAGGAGGCGCGCGTCCCCCTCCACGGCCAGATCGATGTCGCGCGGGCCCGCGCGTGCGGGCCCATCACCCCCGAGGAGGTCGCGGGCAAAGCCGCCGACCGCCGCCACCGGCCAGCCGAGCTCGTCGCCGAGCGCTCCCGCCGTCCGCAGGGTGCGACCGGTGCGCGCATCGAGCCGGGCGAGCGCCGCCGGGACGGCCTGCGGCAAGCCCGCCCGCGACCCCGGCTCGCGGAGCACGGCGCCGAGGGGGCGACCCGCGTCGATGACCACGACGAAGGGGGTGGCCGCATCGAGGCGTCGGCGCACTGGGATCTCGGCAGCGCCGCGGCTCACGGCCGGGGCCTCCCAGAGGACGGCGTCGAGCCCGGTCCGGTCGAGCCCCAGGGCGACCGCGCGCTCCAGCGTCGCGGGCGTCGCCCCTCCGAAGCCGCGGCCGACGCGCGCGACCACGAGCCGGGCGCGACGCCGCCGGGCCAGTCGGCTCGCCTCCCCGATCGGGAGCGCCCGCGGGACGACGACCATCGCCCGCGTCATGAGCCCCTCGGCGCGCGGGTCGACCTGGGGGTAGGTGGTGCGCCGGATCACCATGGCGCTCAGTTCAGCACCCCGCTGCGTCCCGTCGTCCCCACGCGGCCACCTCCCGCAGCGATTCCGCCACGGGATCTCACTCCGCGCGCGGGTGGAAGCGGCGGTACATCTGGCGCACCGCGTCCGTGGGCAGATGGGTGTAGATCTCGGTCGTCCCGATGTCGGCGTGGCCGAGCAGCGCCTGCACCGACCGGAGGTCGGCGCCGCCCAGGAGCAGATGGCTCGCGAAGGAGTGCCGCAGCGCATGGGGGAACGCCTGCGGCAGCCCGACCCGGCTGGCGTGGCGCCGCACGATGACCCACAGCCCCTGGCGCGAGAGCGGGCGCCCCCGGTGGTTCAGGAAGAGCGCGCCCGGGTTCCCCCCGCGGACGAGACGGGGCCGCCCGCGCTCGAGGTAGCCCTGAATGGCCCGGCGGGCCGCGCCCCCCACCGGCACGAGCCGCTGGCGGGATCCCTTCCCGTGGCAGACCACGAACTGCCCGTGGAGGTCGAGGTCGCTCGGCTTCAGGCCGACGACCTCGGAGGCCCGCAGCCCGCAGCCGTAGAGCAGCTCGAGGAGGGCTCGATCGCGCAGTCCCGCGGGAGTCTCGTCCCCGGCCGCCTCGACGAGCACTCGGGCGTCGTCCCGCGAGAGCGCGCGCGGGAGCCGCCGTGGAGGCCGCGGAGCCTCGAGGAGCCCCGCCGGATCCTCGGCGATGTGTCCCGCCACGCGGGCGAAGCGGTAGAAACCGCGGATCGCCGCCACCTGGCGGGCGACGCTCCGCGGACCGAGTCCGGCGGCGTGAAGGGCGCCGAGATGGGCTTCGACGTCGGCGGAACGGGCGGTCTGGAGGGAGCGGCGGCGAGAGGCGAGGAAGGCGGCGAGCCGGCGCAGGTCTCGCCGGTACGCGCTCACGGTGAGGGGCGACGCCCCCTCCTCCACGCGGAGGCCTTGGAGGTACTCGTCCACCAGGTCCATCCAGTCATGCCCGCTCGCGAGAGTCCAGCAGGATGCTGACCGGGCCGGCGTTGGCGAGACGGACGAGCATGCGCGCGCCGAACCGGCCCTCCACGACCGGCACGCCGCCGGCCCGCACCCGCTCCGCGACGTCGCGCACGAGCGGCGCCGCCAGGTCGGGAGGCGCCGCACCCAGAAAGTCGGGCCGCCGCCCTCGCCGCGTATCGGCGAGCAGGGTGAACTCGGAGACCAGCAGACAGGCGCCGCCGCTCGTCAGGAGCGAGTCGCCCATTTTGCCCCGGCCGTCGTCGAAGATACGCAGGTGGAGAATCTTGTCGGCGAGGTACCGGCTGTCCTGGGGACCGTCTCCGGCCGCGACCCCCAGCAGGGTGACCAGGCCCCGGTCGATTCTGCCGATCACCTGATCATCGGCCTCGACCGAGGCTTCGATCACGCGCTGGAGCAGGGCCCGCATTCGTTGCCTTACGGCGCAGTATAGCAATCGCCCCGCACTCAAGGCAAGCGACTCCTCCCCAGGCGCCGCGCCACTGCGCGCCGGGCGAAATCCACCTCCTCCGAGCCGAGGCCGACGTGGGCGGCGCCGTAGACCACGATGCCCCCGGCGATCATGCCGGCCAGCCATACCGCCTCCTGGACCCGGTTCGGCGGCGGAGGCCAGACCGCCGACGCCAGCACCAGGGCCGAGGCCAGCGCGCCCGACGCCGCGGCGATCCGCAGCCAGCCCGCGCGGGCTCCCGGAACCGGCCCGGCGCCGAGGCGCCGGCGCAAGAGCCAGGCCAGGGCCAGCGCGTTGGCCATCGCCGAGCAGGAGGTGGCCAGGGCCAGGCCGCCGTGGCGCAGCGGGAACGCGAGCCCGATGGCCAGGAGGCTGTTCATCACCATGGCCCCGATGGCGACCTTGACCGGCGTCCGCGTGTCGCCGAGGGCGTAGAAGGCCTGGGCGCCGATCTTGGCGCTGGCGAAGCCGACGAGGCCCACGGTGTAGAAGCCGAGCGCCCAGGCGGTCCCCGCCGTTTCCTCGGGGCCGAAGTAGCCGCGCTGGTAGAGGACCCGCACCAGCGGCACCCGGAGGACGAACAGCCCGACGGCGGCCGGCAGCGTGATGAACGCCGCCAGGCGCAAGGCAAACGACAGCGTGCTCCGCAGCGCCTCCCGATTCCCGGTGGCGGCTTGCTCCGACAGGGTGGGCAGCACGGCCGTGGCGATGGCGATCCCGAAGACCCCCAGCGGAAACTCGACGAGGCGGTCGGCGTAGTAGAGATACGAGACGCTCCCGCCGACCAGGAACGAGGCGATGATCGTATCGACCAGGATGTTGAGCTGGGACGCCGACTGCCCCACCGCGACCGGCGCCATCAGCCGCACGATCCGGGCGACGGCGGGGTGGCGGACGTCCGCGGTCGGCGTCACCAGGAGTCCGCGCCGCGCGAGGGCCGGGAGCTGGATGAGGAGCTGCCCGGCGCCGCCCACCAGCACCCCGATGGCCAGCCCGAACACGGGCTCCCGGAGGTGGGGCGCCACGCCGAACACGGCGCCGATGATCGAGAGGTTCAGCATGACCGGCGCCAGGGCGGGCAGCAGGAAGTGCCGGTGAACCTGGAGCATGCCCATGGCCAGGGCGCCGAGGCCCACGAAGAAGAGATACGGGAACATGACGCGCGTGAGCCGCACGGTGAGCGCTCCCACCGCCGGGTCGGCGAAGAACCCCGGGGCCATGACCCGGACGAGGAGCGGGGCCCCGAGCACGCCCAGCAGGGTGAGCGTGGCCAGCACGACCACCATGCCCCCGGCGACCGCGCGATACATCCGCTCGAGCTCGCCGCGGGGCCGCGTCGTCAGGTACTCCGTGAAGACCGGGATGAACGCGGAGGACAGGGCCCCCTCGCCCACGAGCCGCCGGAGGAGGTTCGGGAGCCGGAAGGCCACGAAGAAGGCGTCGGTGGCCGGGCCGGCGCCGAAGGCCTGGGCGACGACCAGGTCGCGCAGGAAGCCGAGCACCCGGCTCACCAGCGTCGCGCCGCCGACCACGGCGGCCGCGCGGACGACTCCGCGCTCCGCCCCTCGCTGCCCGTCGGCGGGAATCGCCTCGGTCAGGCCGTCCTCGTGCCTTGACATGCGCGGCGCGGCCCTGTACAGTCCGAATTCGCGTGACGTCCAGCGTCACGACGAGGTGAGGCGATGGCCAATACCCGATCAGCCGAGAAGCGCATGCGACAGGGCGAGAAGCGGCGCGTTCGCAACGCCGCGGTCCGCTCCGGCGTGCGCAGCGCCGTCAAGAGCGTCCGCACCTCGCTGGCCGGCGCCTCCGTCGACGAGGCCCGGGCCGGCCTCGCCCGGACGATCCGGCTCCTCGACAAGGCGGTGACGAAAGGCATCCTCCACCCGAACGCGGCCGCCCGCAAGAAGTCGCGCCTCGCCCGCCAGCTGAACGCGCTCGCCGGCCGCTGACGCGCCGGGCCGATCCTCGTCGTCCCGGGTCGGCCTCGGCGCCAGGCCGTCTCACGCGGCGAGGTCGGCCACCAAGGTCGTCAGCAGCGCCCGCGCCTCCCCCCCGCCCGACTTGAGCCGCCGCTCGGCGTCGAAGCAACGCTCCACCGCCCCCACCAGCACGTCGCCGCGGACGCCGGCCGCCCGCGCCATGAGCCGCTCCACCGCCCACTCGGGCCGGCGCCGCGGCAGGAGACGCGCGACCTGGCGGGCATCTTTCCGTTCGGCGAGCCCGGCTTTCACGCGCCAGAGGTCGCGCACGTAGCCGACGATCTGCCCGAGGAGCGCCGTGGGCTCCTCGCCCGCCAGGAGAAGCTGGTCCAGGACCCGCAGCGCAGCCGCGCGCTCGCCCCCCTCGAGCGCCTGGGTCAGCTCCCAGTACTGCCGCACGCGGCTCTCGCCGGCCAGCGCCCGCACGACCTCCTCCGTCACTCGGGCGTCCCGCCCCGTGAAGACCGCGGCCTTCTCGATCTCCCCGGCGAGCCGGCTCAGGTCCTCGCCCACCAGGGCGATGAGCGCCTCGCCCGCCGGCGGCGTGAGCTCGAGCCCGGCGGCCCGCGCCCGCTCGCGGAGCCAGCCGACGACCGCCCGCCCGGCCGGCGGGCGGACCTCGATCTGCTCGCTCTCGGGAAGGAGCCGCAGGACGGGACTCCGGCGGTCGACACCGGGAGCCAGGCACGCGACCGCCGTACCCTCGGTCGGCCAGCCGCCCGCGGCGGCCCGCGCCCCGCCGATCGCCACCCGCAGCCGCTCGACGGCCTTGGCCCCGAGATCGGCGAGCCCGCGGATCAGGACGAGCCGGCGCGCGCCGAACAGCGGCAGGGCCAGCCCCGCCGCGACGACGGCATCCGGCGTGGCCGTGTCGGCGTAGAGGACCTCGCGGTTCCAGGAGGCGGAGGCGGGATCGGTCAGCACGGCCGCCGCCAGGCGGTCCACGATCTCGTCGATCAGGAGCGGCTCGGGCCCGTGGAGGAGCAGGAGGCGGGGGATCCGGCCGGCGGCGAGGTCGCGGAGGAGGGGGCCCGCCTCCAGCTTAAAACCCTTCGAAGGCCAGGCTCACGATGGCCCGCGACACGTCGACCGCCGCGCGCTTGACGGCATCCTGCTCCCGCACGAGGTTCACGGTGACCTGGCCCGAGACCGGAAAGTCCGCGCGCTCCTCGATCCGGTCCTGCCTCCAGATCACCTCGTTCTTCTGGCGGTCGCGGAGAGTCAGGGCGAGCGCGATCTGCAGCCGGTACCGGGTCACGTTGGCCGAGCTGTCGAAGGAGAGCGAGGTGAGCGAATACCCGATGATGCTCCCCTCCAGCACCGCGTCGGCACTCGCCGCGTTGGCGGCGATCTTGAGCCGGCCGGCGGTCACCACCGCCTGGGTGAGGGCCTGAGTGATGAAGTCCTCGATGCCCGGCTCCCGCGTCTTGTTCTCCAGGACCGGGATGTGCACCGTCTGGATGCTGGAGGGCAGGTTGCCGCCCGAGCGGAGCGAGTACCCGCACCCCCCGGCCCCGAGCAGGGCCAGCACGACGGCGACCGCGCCCGAGAGCCGGCAGGCGCGACGCATCAGGCGGCGCTCCGCGTCACGATGTTCACCAGCCGCCCGGGCACCACCACGACGCGCTCCACCGCCCGCGTCTCGAGCCAGGCCCGGATCTTCGCGTCGGCGAGGACCTGGGCCTTCAACGTCTCCTCCGCCATCCCCGGCGGCACCGCCAGTCGCGTCCGGACTCGGCCATCGACCTGGACGACGATCAGGACCGCGTCCTTATCGAGCGCGGCGCGATCGGCCGTGGGCCAGGCCTCCCGGAAGACGCTCCCCCGATGGCCGAGCTGGGCCCACAGCTCCTCGATGACGTGGGGCGCGAAGGGGGCCAGGAGCCGCAGCATCGTCTCCGCGCCCTCGCGCAGGAGGGCCCGGCGCTCGGCCTGGCTCATCCCGTCGAGCGACTCGGCGGCGAACGCGTGGATCGCGTTGACCAGCTCGTGGACGGCGCTGATCGCGGTGTTGAAGTGGAACCGGTCCTCGATGTCGTCGGTCACCCGCTGGATGGTCTCGTGGATCGTCCGCCGGAAGGCCCGGCCGGCCGGCGAGAGTTCCGCGGGCCGCTCGGCCGGCGAGGCGAGGGCCTCGCGGTGAGTCTCCACGAACCGCCACAGCCGGTTGAGAAACCGGAACGCCCCCTCCACGCCCTGCTCACTCCAGTCGAGATCCTTCTCGGGCGGGGCCGCGAAGAGCGAGAAGAGCCGCGCGGTGTCCGCCCCGTAGGTGGCGATGAGCTCGTCGGGGTCGACGACGTTGCCCTTCGACTTCGACATCTTGGCCCCGTCCTTGATCACCATGCCCTGGGTGAGGAGGTTCTCGAACGGCTCGTCGACCTTGAAGAGGCCGAGATCGCGCAGGACCTTCGTGTAGAAACGGGCGTAGAGGAGGTGCAGGATCGCGTGCTCGATCCCGCCGATGTACTGATCGACCGGCATCCAGTAATGGGCCGCCGCCGGGTCGACCATCCCGCTCGCGTACTGCGGCGAGCAGTAGCGGAGGAAATACCACGACGACTCGACGAACGTGTCCATCGTGTCCGTCTCGCGCCGGCCCGGACCGCCGCACCGGGGGCAGGGCGCGTTGACGAACGACGGCACGTCGGCCAGGGGCGAGCCGCCCTTCCCGGTGATCTGGACGTTCCGGGGCAGCACCACCGGGAGGCGCTCGGGCTTCTCGGGCACGGCGCCACAGGCGGGGCAGTACACGATGGGGATCGGCGCCCCCCAGTAGCGCTGGCGGCTGATGCCCCAGTCGCGGAGCCGGTAGTTGACCCGGGCCTCCCCGATCCCCTTGGCCGTGAGCCAGTCGATCGCCTTGCGCTTCGCCTCGGCTACGGTCAGGCCGTCGAGGAATCCCGAGTTGATCTTGACGCCGTCCCCCGTGTAGGCCTCGCCGGTCCAGTCGGCCGGGCGCGCCGTGGTCTCGATGATCGGGAGCCCGTACGCCTCGGCGAAGTCCCAGTCGCGCTGATCTTCGCCCGGCACCGCCATGATGGCCCCGGTTCCGTAGCCCATGAGGACATAGTCGGCCAGGAAGAGCGGAATCTCCTGCCCGCTGAACGGGTTCACCGCCCGCGCCCGGAGCTGGAGGCCTCGCTTCGGGCGGTCGGTGGCGAGCCGCTCGATCTCGCTCTCCCGCAGGACCTCGCCCCGGAACGCCGCGACCGCGGTCCGCTCGTCGGGCTCGGTCACCAGCGCATCCACCAGCGGGTGCTCCGGCGCCAGCACCGCGTAGGTCATCCCGAACGAGGTGTCGGGCCGAGTCGTGAAGACGCGGATCGCGAGGTCGGGGCGGCCCACGACGGCGAGGTCGAACTCGGCGCCCTCGCTCTTCCCGATCCAGTTCCGCTGCATGGTGAGGACCCGCTCGGGCCAGCCCGGCAGCCGGTCGCACCACTCGAGGAGCTCCTCGGCATAGGCCGTGATGCGGAAGTACCAGCCCTCGACCTGCTGGGGGATCACCTCGGACTCGCAGCGCCAGCACCGCCCCGCCTCCACCTGCTCGTTGGCCAGGACCGTCTGGCAGGAGGGGCACCAGTTCACCAAGCCGCGCTTCTGGTAGGCGAGGCCGCGCTCGAACATCCGGATGAAGATGAGCTGCTCCCAGCGGTAGTACTCGGGATCGCAGGTGGCGACCTCGCGGTCCCAGTCGTAGCCGATCCCGAGCTTTTTCATCTGGGCCTTCATCGTGGCGATGTTCTCGTAGGTCCAGACGGCCGGGTGCACGCCGTGCTCGATGGCGGCGTTTTCGGCCGGGAGCCCGAAGGCGTCCCACCCCATGGGATGGAGCACGTTGTAGCCGCGCATCCGCTTGTAGCGGTTGACGACGTCGCCGATGGCGTAGTTACGGACGTGGCCCATGTGGATGCGGCCGGAAGGGTACGGGAACATCTCCAGGCAGTAGTACTTGGGCCGTCCCGGCTCCGCCCGGACCCGGAAGAGGCCGGTGTCTTCCCAGTGTCGCTGCCACTTGGCCTCGATGGCCTGGAAGGGGTAGTGGTCTTTTCGCTCCGCGGCCAAGACTTCGCCTCGCCTCCTCCGTCGGGATTACCGACGATTTTTAGCAGAGATCGGCCGCGAACGCAAGGTTGGCGACGGGAAAAGTCGGCTGCGGGAATGTCGTCCACGCGCTCCGGGCGGGAGCGCTCCGAGCGGGCTTCGCCCCCGCCACGTCCGGGAGGGGAGGATCGGGAGGGGGGCGAAGCCCCCCCTCCGAGGATCTACAACCGCTGGATGGCGAGGATGTAGTGAGCAGTCGGTAAGACCGGGGCGCCCGTCCTCGTCGAGACCGTGCACTGGTGGAGGTGACTCGGCGTCGACGCCCCCGGCGCCACATCACAGCTCCCGCCGGCCGGGGCCACGCAGCTCGAGAAGATGGTCCCGTCGACCCCGATCATCCGGAGGTTGAGCCGCTGACCGGTCAGGTTGCTGAGGATCCGGCACCGATACGGCACCGGCGCCGGTGCCGCCGCTGCCAGCCACTCGTAGACGTCAATCTCCATGGCCGTCGCCTGGTTCCGCGGGCTGGCATGCACGATGATCATCCCGCCCGGGGCCAACGCCTCCGATCCCGTCAGCCGCTTGAACTGCCCCGCCCGGCTGTCGCCGACCAGCCCCAGCCCGGCGGTCAGGGCCACCAACGCGACAAGCGCGCCCAGCATCACACTGCGTCGGCTCATCTCGGCCTCCCTGGTTCGAGACCTCCCGACCGGCTGTCGACCACTTCGGACCCTCCCGCCCTCCTTTCGGGGCCGTACCCGACCTCGCCCGGGGCCTGGGTACTATGCCGGCGCCGCGCTGTCAAGGCCTTTCGCGGGATCTTCCGCCGGAGGCCGCGAACCCATCGGCGTCGACGCCGGTTCCGGGCCGACCGGCGCCTCCTCGACCTGGACGGGCGTGGTCGCGAGCTTCGGGTGGAAGAACTCGTGGATGCGCTGGGCGAGCTTCGGCGTGACCTTCGGGACCGAGGCGAGCTCGGCGACGGAGGCCTCCCGCACCTTCCGGGCCGAGCCGAGGTGGCGGAGCAGGTTCGTGCGGAGCGTCGGGCCCACGCCGGGGATCTGGTCGAGGACGGACGTGAGCGTCCGCTTCTGACGGAGCTTCTGGTGATAGGTGATCGCGAAGCGGTGCGCCTCGTCCCGGACCTTCTGCAGGGTGTGGAGCGCCGGGGAGGCCGGATCCAGGACGAGGGGGTGGAGGCTCTCGGGATGGTAGACCTCCTCCTCGCGCTTGGCCAGCGCCACCAGCGGCAGGAAGTCCAGACCGAGCTCCTCCAGGACCCGGATGCCCACGTTGAGCTGGCCACGCCCCCCGTCCAGCAGGACGAGGTCCGGCAGCACGGTGGTCTCCTCCAGCGCCCGAGCGTACCGGCGGCGAAGGACCTCGGCCATCATCGCGTAGTCGTCGGCGCCGGGGACCGTCTTGATCCGAAAGCGCTTGTAGTCGTCCTTCTTCATGGCGCCGGCTTCCCATACGACCATCGACCCCACCGCCTCGGTGCCCTGGATGTTCGAGATGTCGAACCCCTCGATCCGGTGGGGCAGGCCCGGCAGGCTCAGGGCGCGCTGCAGATCCTCCATCACGACCTGCCGGCGGCTGTCGCGCGAGAGGAGATGGGTCTGGAGGGCAAGCGCCGCGTTCTCCTCGGCCATCGCCACCAGTTCGCGCTTCCGCCCCCGCTGCGGCACCAGGAGCTCCACCCGACCACCCCGGCGCTGCGTGAGCCACGCCTCGACCAGCTCCGCCTCCGGAACCGCGGTCGAGAGCAGGAGCTCGCGCGGCGGGGCCACGTTCTTCGCGTAGAACTGCCGCACGAAGGCCGACAGCACCTCGCCGTCGTCCGCCCCCAGCAGACGGTCGAAGAAGAAGGACTCCCGCCCCAGCAGGCGGCCCTTCCGGATGAAGAAGACCTGGACACACGCCTCCGAGCCCTGGCGGGCCAGGCCCAGGAGGTCCTGATCCTCCTGCTCCGTGGAGATGATCTTCTGCGACTCTCGCACCTTGTGCAGGGCCTGGATCTGATCCCGCAGGATGGCCGCCCGCTCGTACTTCTCCTCGGCGGCGGCCGCCTCCATCTCACGCGTGAGCCGGAGCGCCAGGTCGTCCTCGCGCCCTTCCAGGAAGGCCTGCACGTCCTCGACGGTGCGGGTATAGCCGTCCCGGGTCTCCCACCCGGTGCAGGGCGCGTTGCAGCGGTGGATGTAGTACTGGAGGCACGGCCGCTCGGCCGTCCCGTCGATCTTGATCGAGCACGTGCGCAGCGGAAAGAGCTGGCGCACCAGCCGCAGCGTCTCGCGGAGCGCCGTGGCCGGGTAGAACGGGCCGTAATAGGTGGCCCCGTCCTTGGCGATGCGCCGGGCCACCATGAGGCGCGGGAAGTCCTCGCTGCTCGTCAGCTTGAGGAACGGGTAGTGCTTGTCGTCCCGGAGGATGATGTTGTACCGGGGCCGGTGCCGCTTGACCAGGTTCGACTCGAGGATGAGCGCCTCGAGCTCGTTGGCCGTGACGATGTACTCGAGGTCGGCGATCTGCTCGACGAGGGCGTCGGTCTTGGCGTCCCGGGTCCGGGAGGCCTGGAAGTACGAGCGCACCCGCGCCCGCAAGGACGCGGCCTTCCCGATGTAGACCACCTGGGCCTTGCCATCCTTGTAGAGGTAGACCCCCGGCCGGTCGGGCAGGCGCTCGAGCTTCTCGTCGAGGTGTTCGGGGAGCACAGGGTATTCTAGACTCGGCCGCGGGCCAGCGCGAGGCGGGAGTCGATCAGGGCTGTGCCGCTCGAGGCTTACGGCCTACTGCCGAAGAGAGAGGTCGAGCTTCCGGAGCCCCTTGATGCGGTCCCGCAGCTCGGCCGCCCGCTCGAAGTCGAGCCGCTTGGCGGCCTCCTTCATCTCCGTCTCCAGGGCCTTGATCCGCCGCTCCAGGGCCTCGGCCGACTCGAAGCGCTCCTCGGCCTCGCCGACCTCGACCGTGTAGTAGTCGCGCTCTTCCACCGAGCGGAGGACCTCCCGGATCGAGCGCCGGATCGACTCGGGAGTGATGCCGTGCTCCCGGTTGTAGGTCTCCTGGAGGGCGCGCCGCCGCTCGGTCTCCGAGAGCGCGAAGCGCATGGAGTCGGTGAGCTTGCCGGCGTACATGATCACCTCGCCGCGGACGTTCCGGGCGGCCCGCCCGGCGGTCTGGATCAGCGAGGTTCCCGAGCGGAGGTAGCCCTCCTTGTCGGCGTCGAGGATGGCCACCAGCGACACTTCGGGGAGATCGAGCCCCTCCCGCAGGAGGTTGATCCCGACGAGGGCGTCGAACTTCCCGAGCCGGAGGTCCCGGATCACCTCGACCCGCTCGAGCGTGTCGATATCCGAGTGGAGGTAGCGGACCCGGAGTCCCATCTGGAGGTAGTACTCGCTGAGGTCCTCGGCCATGCGCTTGGTGAGCGTGGTGACCAGGACCCGCTCGTCGCGCTCGGCGCGGGCGCGGATCTCGTGGAGGAGGTCGTCCACCTGCTCGCCGGCCGGCCGGACCGTGATGGCCGGGTCCATGAGGCCGGTCGGCCGGATGATCTGCTCGACCACCGCGCCGTCGGCCCGGGCCACCTCGTACTCGGCGGGGGTGGCCGAGACGAACAGCACCTGGCCCACGACCCGGGTGAACTCCTCGAAGGTCAGCGGGCGGTTGTCGAACGCCGACGGGAGGCGGAAGCCGTACTCGACCAGCGCCTCCTTCCGGGACCGGTCGCCGTGGTACATCCCGCGGAGCTGGGGCACCGTCACGTGGCTCTCGTCGATCACCACCAGGGTGTCCTTCGGGAAATAGTCCATCAGCGTGGCCGGGGTCTCCCCCGCCTTCCGGCCGGCCAGGTGGCGCGAGTAGTTCTCGATCCCGTGGCAGTAGCCGATCTCGCGGAGCATCTCGAGGTCGAAGAGCGTCCGCTGCTCGAGCCGTTGGGCCTCGAGCAGCTTCCCGGCCCGCCGCAGGAAGGCCAGCCGCTCGTCCAGCTCGACCTTGATCGATGAGAGCGCCTGCTCGAGCTGCTCGGCCGGCGTCACGTAGTGGCTGGCCGGGTAGATGGCGGCCTGCCCGATCCGACCGAGGACCTGCCCCTTCAGGGGATCGATCTGGTAGACGGCGTCCACCGTGTCGCCGAACAGCTCGACGCGGAGGGCCACGGTCTCGTCGGAGGCCGGGAAAACCTCGATCACGTCGCCACGCACGCGGAAGGTACCGCGGTGGAAATCGTAGTCGTTCCGCTCGTAGTGGAGCGCCACCAGCTGGCGGAGGATGTCGTCCCGCTCCCGCTCCTCTCCCGCGGCCAGGCTCAGGTGCATCGCGTGGTAGGTCTCGGGGGAGCCGAGGCCGTAGATGCAGGAGACCGAGGCCACGATGACCACGTCGCGACGCTCGAAGAGCGCCTTGGTGGCCGAATGCCGCATCCGGTCGATCTCGTCGTTGATCAGGGCGTCCTTCTCGATGTAGGTGTCGCTCTGCGGGATGTAGGCCTCGGGCTGGTAGTAGTCGTAGTAGGAGACGAAGTACTCCACGGCATTCTCCGGGAAGAACGCCTTGAACTCGCTATAGAGCTGGGCGGCCAGCGTCTTGTTGGGCGAGATCACCAGCGTGGGGCGCTGGACGGCCTCGATCACCGAGGCCACCGTGAAGGTCTTGCCGGAGCCGGTCACTCCCACCAGGACGACGTCGTGGCGCCCGGCGGTGATCCAGCGGGTCAGCTCCCGGATGGCGCGCGGCTGGTCGCCCTGGGGGGCGTAGTCGGAGACGAGGCGGAACGACGGCACGCGGGCCCTACCGCGGAGGCTCGGGTGCCCGGCTCAGACGCCGGACGGGATGACGGCCGGGACGGCCGTCAGGTACTTCCGCCAGGCGTCGAAGAACAGCGACGCGTGGGGGTGCCGCAGGAGGTGAATCGAGAACAGGAACTGAGGGTGCGTCGGCTGATGCACGAGCGACATCCCCGCCTCGCCGAGCGTCCGGTTGCCCTTGTGGAGGTTGCAGCGCAGGCAGGCCGCTACCACGTTGGTCCAGGTCGTCTCCCCGCCCTTCGAGCGCGGGGTGACGTGGTCGACGGTCAATCGATCCCCCCGCCGCCCGCAGTACTGGCACATGTAGTGATCGCGCCGCAGGATGTTCTTCTTGTTGAAGGCGACCCGCTCCACGAAGGGCTTCCGGATGTAGATGACCAGGCGGATGACCGACGGGAGCGGGAAGGCCCGGGACGGTGAACGCACGACCCGGGGAGAAGGCTCGACGGTTTCGGCCTTGCCAGCGAGAAGGAGGGTGATCGCCCGGCGGGCATTCGTGAAGTGGAGGGGCTCGAAGCTACCATTGAGCACCAGTACGGCAACCTCGTCCATACGGCTCCAAATCATACGAAACGGCCCGCGGAGTGTCAACTCTCGGACAGGCCCCAGGAGCGGCGAACGCGAGCCTGGACACGCGCGAGCCCGAGTCAGGAAGCGAGGAAATTCGTGCCGGTCGGCGTGCCGGCGCGCCGCAGGCGACGAAAAACGTCACGGGCCCCTCCGCTCCACCTCGCCGCGCACGGCGTCCACGACGAGCCAGTCACCCGGGCGGATCCGGCCGAAGGCGCCGGCATCGAGCGTGACCATGGGGATCGTCCGCCCGTAGAGCGCCTCCCCCACCAGCGGGCCCACCGCCAGGACCGGCTCCACCGAGCGGCTGACGATCGCGGCCGGCGCCTGATGCGTCCGGATCAGCTCGAGCAGGATGTTCGAGGTCGTGCAGGAGCCGCGCCCCTGGGGAAACACGAGGACACGGCCCTCGAGCCGCTCACCGTGGAGGGGGTGGCGCGGATTCACGACGCGACCCGTCGCCGGGTCCACGTCGCCCCAGAACGAGAGCGGCTCGGCCGAGACCAGCGCCAGGCCCTCACCGCGCCCCGCGATGATCGGCTGCGCGGCCAGCCGCTCGCTCAGCGCTCCCACAGGGCCTCCTCGGCCTCGAGGGCCCCGTCGCCGAGCGCATACATCACGCAGTCCTCCAGCGAGGCGACCGTCGCCTCCAGCCCGCTGGCCAGCGCGTAGTGGGCCTGCTTCGCCGAGTTGGTCAGCATGTGGGTGAAGCCCCAGCCGTCGATGCGCGTCGTCATCGCGCAGGTGTCGGTGAGGAGCCGGACGCCCGCCGACTCCAGCGCGGCCAGGCGGCCCGACTCACCCAGGTGATGGGCGACGGCCCGGCTGGTCGACACCCAGAACTCGAGGCCCGAGCGGACGCGGCGCCCGGCCACGCGCTCCGCCACCTCGACCGCCTCGGCCAGCGAGAGGTGCGGGCAGCCGAGCTTCACGAAGTCCACGCCGTCGACGGGCGCCGGCGACAGTCGCGCGCGCGCGGCCCGGAGGTCGGCCCGCGTGACGACCAGGGTCTCCTCGGGCGCCCGCCCCTGGAACGCCGCCTCGCGGGTGGGGGCTTCCGGCGTGACGCCGACCACGTGGGCGAGGGCGAGCGCGCCCGAGCTCGCGCCCGCCGCGCAGAAGGCCTTGAGGTCGGTGGCGCGCACGCTCGGCGGCACGCCGTCGAGGACCGGGATGCGGTCACCGGTGAGCGCGCCGATGTGGTAGCCGAGAATCGGATACAGGCTCGGGTGGGCCCGCAGCGTCTCGGGAAGCTGGCGGAGATCCACCAGCACCTGGCCGCGGCGCGGCGCGTCCAGGTGGAGGCCGAAGGCGGGCGCCCGGCCGCTGATGGCGCAGGCCACGTCGAGGAAATCGGCGTAGCGGTTCGTGCGGGCCCCGATCACGGTGTTGACGTAAGCGACCGCGTTCGACTCGCCCCAGGCCACTTGCTGGCCGAAGCGCGGGACGAGGCCCTGCTCGTAGGGGGCGCAGGTCCACGTCGGCAAGCAGCCCAGGCCCTGGTAGGCGGCCTCGAGCCGGCGGCTCTTCTCGGCCCAGTCCGGCGGCACGCGAAAGGCCTCCCAGCGCCGGATGTCGCGGGCGGTCACGTTCAGCGTCGTCGGCACGCGCACCCGCGCGCCCAGCGCCGCGAAGCGCTCGGCAAACTCGAGCCCGGCATCGTTCGTGTAGAGGCAGGCGTCGATGTGGGCCTGGGTGATCGGCAGCAGGCGCTCGGCGCCGAACAGCTCGCCCATCCGCACCACCAGCCCGAGCGCGAGCCGCGTGGCCTCCCCGCCCCGTCCGTCGAGCCAGGCCTGCTCTTCTCGCGTCAGCTCCACGCTCACTCCCGGATCAGCTCCGCACCAGGTTCTTCAGCAGGAAGCCGAGGTTCGCCGGCCGCTCGGCCAGGCGGCGGACGAAGTAGCCGTACCAGTCCTCGCCGAACGGCACCAGGACGCGCAGCCGGGCCCCGGCCGCCGTGATCGTCGCGTGCAGGTCCGGTCGGATGCCGTAGAGCATCTGGAATTCGAAGCGGTCGAGCCCGACCCTCAGATCCCGCGCCTTGTCGAGGAGCACGCGAATGAGCCGCTCGTCGTGGGTCGCGAAGCCCGGGTAGACCCGCGCACGCTGAGCATCCGGGGAGAGGAGGAGCCCGGCCAGCCGCGCGTAGTTCCGGTCGACGTCGGGCTTCCGGGGAAAGGCGAGATTCGGCGGCTCGCGGTACGCGCCCTTACACAGCCGGACCACCAGCGGGTTCGGCCCCGGGATCAGCGCCTTGAGGTCGGCCTCGGTCCGGTAGAGGTAGGCCTGGACCACGCATGCCACGTTGGCCCAGCGGGCGCGCAGGATCCGGTACATGGCGAGCGTGCGGTCGGTGTACGCGCTGCCCTCCATGTCGAGCCAGACGCGGGTCGGGCCGGCCCGCTCGAGCACGCGTTCCGCGTTCTCGCGGGCGACCTCCTGGCCGAGGTCGAGCCCGAGGTGGGTGAGCTTCAGCGACGGCGTCGTGCGGAGCCCGCGGCGGTGAATCTCCTCGAGCAGAAAGCCATAGGTGTCGGCCGCCTCGCGCGCGGCCTTGGGAGTGGTGACGTTCTCGCCGAGGTAGGTGACCGCCGAGTGGAAGCCGGCGGCGTCGAGCCGGGCCAGGACCGCGAGGGCATCCTCAGGCCGCTCCCCTGCCACGAAGCGCCGCACCAGCCGCTTGGAGACCGGGAGTCGGTCCATCGCGCGGCCGATGGCAGGCTGCGTCGAGAGCTGGAGGAGCAGGCTTCGGAGCACGCGTGTTCCCCGGGGGCGTGTCACGACACCCCGGGCTCGCCGCCAGTCTAGCAAGCGGCCTCGGCCCCCGCAACGTCGCTCACCCGAGCCGGAGGATCGTCACGCCGAACGGCGCGGCTCGGCCGTTCAAAGGCGGGATGGAGCGAGCTAGCCCTTCCTCGCTCGCGGCCGCTTCTTGCTCACGCGGCCCTTCTTGGACGGGCCCCGGCGCAGGCGGGCCACGTCCCTCGTGAGCTGGTCGAGGAATCGCTCCAGCTTGGCGAGCTGGGTGAGAATCCGGCTCCCGTTTTGGCGTCGTCCAGTCATATGCCCTGACCGATTGCAACGAGGCTGCCGATGTCCGCGGGAGGCAGGAGTGGTGTCTCCCCGACGTCAGAACTCCGCGAGCCGTCGGCGGCGAGCACAGGGACCCCCGCGGATGCCCTTACGGGCGACGCCTGACGTCCGGGCGCGCTACGGGTCAGGACCCGATCATGTCGGATCGGGCGTCGGCGGATGAGACACGTGACAGGCGCGGTAAGACCGCGATACGGGTCAGCGGCCGCGGCGGCGGGGCCGGCGGAGAGGGGCGAGCCCGGGCCCGGTCAGCACCTGGCGGGAGGCCGCCTGTTGCTGCCGGAGCTCCTGGCGGAGCTTCTGGAGGACCCGGCGGGTCTCCGTGATCACCGCCTCCGCGCGCTGCAGCACTTCCTGGAGGGGAACCGGAAGCGGCTCCCGCGCCTCACGAGCCAGCTCCTCGAGTCGGGCCAGGCGGGCGCGGAGGGTCCGGCCGCCGCGCAGCTTCCGTCGCGTCGATCGCTGGGGCGACTCCTGATGCGCCTTTGCCATGGGCGGCTTGTGCCCTCCGCTCCTGGACAAGACTGATGCCACGGAGCAATCCCCGTACCGGGCGTGCTCCGCGTCAGCGCGGCCCCCGGTCGACTTCGGGCGAGAGCCCCCCCGCGCCCACGAGGATGCCTTCGCGAAGCCCGGCGTCGGAGACGATCAGCTCGGCCAGCCCGAGACCTTCGAGCACCCCGAGGACGACGGCGATTCCGGGGATGATGAGGTCCGCGCGGCCGGGCTCGAGACACGGCAGGCGCGCGCGCTCGGCGACGTGGAGGGCGCCGAGGCGCTCCCGGAGCGCCCGGACGGCGGTGACGGTCAGGCGGTGGCCCTGGACGCGGGCCGGATCGTACGCTGCCAGCCCCAGGTCGAGCGCCGCGAGCGTGGTGATCGTTCCCGCCGTCCCGACGAGCGCGCGCGGTCCCAGCGGGCGGATCTCGGGCCAGGCCGCAGCAGCCAGGCACGCCTCGACGTGCGCCACGCAGGCCGAGTACTCGGCCCAGTCGACCGGGTCGGCATGGAGGAAGCGCTCCACCAGCGGCACGACACCGAGCCGCAGGCTGACGGCGCTGACGTACCGGGTCCCGCTGGCCACGATGAGCTCGGTGCTCCCGCCGCCGATGTCGAGAACACAGTAGGATCCCGCTGCCGGCGCGACCCCCGAGGCCACGCCGAGCAGCGTGAGCCGCGCTTCCTCGTCCCCACTCACGACCCGCACCTCGAGGCCGGGCACGCCGGCCAGCCGCCCGACGAACTCGTCGCGGTTGTCGGCCTCACGAACCGCCGCCGTCGCGACGGCCAGCACGCGCCGGGCGCCCAGCGCCCGGGCGCGCGTCGCGTACTCCCGGACCGCGGCGAGCGCCCGCTCCATGGCCGCCGGGGCCAGGACGCCGTGCTGCGCGAGCCCCTCGCCGAGTCGGACCACGACCTGCTCCCCGTGTACGGGCCGGAGCCCTCCTTCCGAATCGACATCGGCGACCAGAAGCCGGACGGTGTTGCTCCCGAGGTCGATGGCCGCCAGCCGCACTCAGGATCCACGGGCCCGGCGCTGGGTCAGGGCGGCATCGAGCGCCCCCAGGACCTCGGCTTCGCCGGCGGGCTTCTCGATGATGCGGTCGATCCCGCTCGCCTGGACCACCGCCGGATCGAGCCGTCCCGGCCATCCGGTGATGAGGATCACCGGCGTGCCCGGACGGATCCGCTTCACCGTGCGCGCGACCTCGAAGCCGGACACCGGCGCTACCGTCAAGTCCGTGAGGACCGCATCGACCCGCTGCCGCTGGACGATCCCGAGCGCTTCCCGACCGTCGGCCGCCGGCAGCGGCATGTACCCGTGGCGCTCCAGTAACGCGACGAGAGCCGCGCGGACCGACGCCTCGTCCTCCACGACGAGCACACGGGCCACATCGGGCGCCGCCCCGGCCGGGAGCGAGTGAGCCGTGGGGAGACCCAGCCGCACCGTCGTCCCGTGCCCCGGCACGCTGCCGAGCTCGAGCGCGCCGTGATGCCGCGCCACGATGGCCTGGGTCAGCGACAACCCGAGCCCCAGACGCCCCGGCCCCTTGGTCGTGAAGAAGGGCTCGAGCGCGCGCGCCCGTACCTCATCATCCATCCCCGCGCCCGCATCCTCGACGACCACCGCCACGCGCCCGCCACCGTCCCAGCGGGCCCGGACCGTGACGGCGCCGCCGGCCGGCTGCGCCTCGGCCGCGTTCTCGAGCAGGTGCTCGAGGGCCTCGCGGAGGTCGTCGGCGTCGCCGCGCACCGGCGGCAGGGGCTCGAGCTCCAGCGTGACGGTCGGCCGGGGCGCCCCGCGGGCTGCCCATCGGCGCCCGGCAGTGTCGATCGCCGCGCGGAGGACCCCCGCGAGATCGAGCGGGGCGAGGGGGCGGTCCCGGCGGCCCGGCGCAAACCCGAGGAGGCCGCGGACAGCCTCGGCGGCGCGCCAGGCGACCTCTTCCGCGACCGCGAGGTCGCCCTCGACGGCGGCGTCACGGACCCGCTCCCGAATCAGGGTGAGCCGCGCCAGCAGGATCGCCAGGAGGCTCGCGAAGTCCCGCACGGGCGGCAGAGGGGCCGCCGCGGGCCGGCGCTCCTGCGCACGCAGCTCGCTGAGCGCCGCCAGGGTCTCGGCATGAAGGCGTGCGTTCCGGAGCGCGGCGGACGCGGGCGCGCGGAGATCCGCGAGGGCCTGCAGGCTGACCGCCCCCGACCCGCCGGCGACCAGCACGGCTACCATCCGGTCGCCGGCGACGAGCGGCACCACGACCCGCGGCGGGGCGCCGAGGAACGCGGCGAGCGCCGCATCGCCGCCGGCCGGCGAGGCGAGCCAGGGCTCTCCGGTCTGGACCGCCACGGCCACGCCGCCCGCGCTCGGATCGGGAGGAACGGCACCCTCCGGGAGGCCGACGCCGGCGGCGAGGGTCAGCCCTCCCTCGTCGGGAAGCAACACCGCCACGCGCGCCGCACCGAGCCGGACCGCCGCCTCCTGGGCCACGGCGGCCGCTACCCGCCCGAGGTCGAGATCCTGGCCGAGCAGCGTCGTCGCCCACCCGGAAGCCGCCGCGCCGGGGGCGCCGACGCCGAGCACGAGCGCCGCGCGATCGGCGACGAGCACCAGCGTCTCGAGCGCCTGGCCGGCGAACGCCGCCGGGCGCCGCCGTCCGGCCAGCAGCACGCCGAGCACCCCGCCGTCGGCGGCGCGCACCGGCAGCGCCAGCGCGCTGCCGAGGCCGTGCTCCCGCAGTAGCCGGTCGCTCGCGTGGTGCGCGAGCCCACCCTGGATCGCATCGCGCTCGACGAACGCGCGGCCGACGATGCCCTCGTCGAGACGCACGCGCAGCTCCCCGGCCGCGAACCCACGTCGCGCCACGGCCTCGAGGCCGTCACCGCGTCCCGGCGTGAAGAGCGCGGCGCAGTCGGCGCCGGCTTCGTGGATCACCCGGTCCAGGGCCAGGAACAATGCCTCGGCGCGTCCGAGCGAAGGCTGGACCGCGAGGAGGCTCTTGATCCGGCCGAGCGTCCGGCGCTCGCTCTCGCCCAGAGGCTCGCCGGCCCCCGAGGCCGGCGCCGGCGCGGGCTGGAGCCGCGCGACCGACGCCGCGAGCTCGTCCAGCCGTCGCGTGATGTGAACGAGGGCGTCGCGGAGGTCACCGAGCGAGGCCTCCCCGGAGCTCATGGTCCGGAGGGCGCCTTGAGGCCGTGGCCGGTCAGCGGCACCACGATGACCGGCGCGGCGCCGAGCTCCCCGCGCGCGAGCATCCGCCACGCCGCCGCCGGGGCCACCGCGGCGGTCGGCTCGACGAAGAGTCCCTCCGCCCCGAGCCGCGCTCGGGCCGCCCGGACCTCGGCGTCGTCGACGATCGCCCAGCCGCCTCCCGACTCGAGGACGGCGGCCTCGATCTCGGCCGCCCGGACCGGCGTCCGGATGCGAATCCCCTCGGCCACGGTGTCACCGCTCCCGACCGACCGGCCCAGGGGCGGCCCCGCCAGCGGCGCGCACCCCGCGCTCTGAACGCCGAGCAGGCGCGGCAGCCGCGGGATCGCGCGCGCGCCGAGGAGCTCCCGGAACCCGAGGGCCAGACCGAGCAAGAGCGTGCCGTGGCCGACCGGCGAGACGACCCAGTCGGGCACCGTTCCGTCGAGCTGCTCCCACAGCTCGAAGGCGACGGTCTTGGTGCCGTGAAAGAAGGTCGGGCTCCAGCAGTGGCTCGCGTAGACGCCCGGTGCCTCCTGGGCCGCGCGGGCGACCTCCTCCCGGGTCCCGGGCACGCGGACCACACGGGCGCCATAGGCCTCGATCTGGGCGAGCTTGCCTGGCCCGGTGGCCTGTGGCACGTAGATGGTCGCGCGGATTCCCGCCCGCGCGCTGTAGGCGGCGATGGCAGCGCCCGCGTTCCCGGACGAGTCCTCGACGATCTGATCGGCGCCGGCCGCGCGCAGCTCCGTCAGCAGGACGGCCGCGCCGCGGTCCTTGAACGAGCCGGTAGGGTTCGCGGTCTCCACCTTGAAGAGGAGGCGACCGTCGCGCGAGGGGACGAGCGGTGTCATCCCTTCCCCGAGCGTCACCGCCGCCGCGGCCACCGGGAGGGCCTCGTGGTACCGCCAGAGGGATCGGGGCCGCGCGGGAAGCTTCTCCCGCGGCAGGACGGCGTGGACGGGCTGGAGCGCCCATGGCGCCCCGCACCGGCATCGCCAGTCCACCGGGGCGCCCGATCCGGCCTGGCCACAGGCGGCGCATCGGATCGGGCCGGTCATGGCCGCGGAAAGACGCGCCCCTCCCGGAGGGGCCGGGAGGGGCGGGGCACGGCGAGGGTCGGGACGGTTACTTCTTGCCGAGCGTCTTGATGTAGTTGACGAGATCCCAGCGGTCCTTCTCGGGAAGGCTCGCCCAGGGCGGCATCGGCGGATTGCCGTCCGTGATCCGCACGAAGAGCGCGCCCTCCGGCTCCGCCTGCACGGCCTTGGAGGTCCAGTCTGCGGGCTTCGTCGGGAGCGCGGCCGCGGCCGGGCCGTCCCCCTTGCCCAACGGGCCGTGACACGGCGCACAGTTCTGCTCGGCGAGCTTCTTGCCGTTGGCGGCCGATTCCGCCCGCTTGTTGGCCGGCACCGGATTCTTGGCCTTGGCCGCCCGATCCTTTTGCTCCTTCGTCAGCTCCCACTTCTTGGCCTGGGCCCAGACCGAGTCGCCCGCCGTCGTGGCCAGCGTGAGCGTGACCGCCACGGCGAGGGCGACCAGGGTGGCGAATCGGATCATCGGGACCTCCTTCTGCGTGTCGGCGCGCGGGTCGCTCGGGGTCGTGAGCGAATTCACAAGGTCCTGGGTCTCTATGTATCATCGAACCCGGCGAGCGGTCAAGCGCACGAACCGCGCGCGCGCTCACCGCACGGCTCCACGCTCGTCCGACGCCGCTCGCACCGCCTGCGGCGCGAGCGCCACCAGGAGACCGGCCAGGAGCCCATACCCGCCGGCCAGGAGTCCCGGCCAGGGCGACGCGATGCTTCCCGGCCAGAAGACGCCGCCCGACTCGAGCGGTGAATGGATGACCCCGGCGAGACTCGCCACGCTCGCCACCGCGAAGACCGCCGCCGCCGCCGTGAGCCGGCGGTCCACGATGAGGGCGCCGCCCCAGCCCCAGAGCAGCGCCGACAGGATGAAGCCGTTCCCGAGCACCCGGATCGTCTCGAACGCGTGCGCCGCGTCGCCTCGCAGATCCTGGGGTCCGCGCCCGAGCTGGGTCAGGAGGCCGCCCATCTGGATGAGGAGCAATGCCGCGACCACCGGCACGAACGCGAGAGCCACCGCGGGAGCGTGGCGCGACGGCGTCGCCAGGAAGGCCTGCGCGGTGATCTCGAGCCCGATGAAGATCAGGATCGGGGCCACCGCCGCCTCCGGGATGATCCCGACCAGGAGCGAGATCACGCCCGCCATCGCTCCCAGCCCGATCACGAGCCCGGTGGCGAGGGTGTAGCCCGCCCGCGCCCCCATCGCCTTGTACGCCGGATGCCCGATGTAAGGCGTGTTCTGCACGACGCCGCCGCAGACCCCGGCCACGATCGTGGCGATCGCTTCGGTGAGCAGAATGTCCCGCGTCCGGTAGTGGTCGCCGGCCGCGATGGCGCTCTCGGTGTTGTCGATGCCTCCGATGATCGTCGCCAGCGCGAAGGGCAGCGCCACCGGCAACGCCGACCACGTCTCCGCGGAGGCATCCAGCCACGCGAGGGTCGGCCAGGGCACCGCCAGCCGCCAGTCGGCTGGGAGGGCCACGGCCGGCGGCACGCCCCCCACCCCGAGCCCGCGCTCGGCAGCGTAGACGACGCAGCCGACGACCACGGCCGCCAGCGCGCCGGGAATCCGCCCGGGCAGGCCGACCCGCCCGATCAGCGTCACGAGGATCAGCCCCAGGGCCGCGAGCCCCACCAGCGGGTCGGCGAAGACTTTCAGGGTCGGCAGGAAGGCGATGAGCAGGATGGCCACTCCCGCGATCGAGCCGAGCAACGCGGCCCGCGGGACGGTGCGCCGCACCCACTCGCCGGCGAAGGCGAGGGCCAGCTTGATGAATCCCATGGCGACCGTCGTCCCCATCCCGACCTTCCACGCGAGGACGGGGTCCTTCGTGAGCAGCATCGCGGGTCCGATGACCCCGAAGGTGATCCCGAACAGTGACGGGGTATCGATCCCGAACGGCATCGCGGTGACGTCGGCCCGCCCCGTCTCGCTGGCCAGGCGGGCGGCGAGCCACGTGTAGACGAGATCGCCCACGAGGACGCCGATGGCCGTGCCCGGCACCATGCGATAGAGGACCAGGTCGGGCGGAAATCCGAAGACGCCGACGAGAAGTCCCGTCAGGACCACGAGCTGGGTCATGTTGTCGATGACGAGGCCGAAGAAGGCGTTCACATCGCCCGGCGCGTACCACTGGTACCGCTTCACCCTCGGCGGCCTCCCGGGCTAAGGCGAAGAACTCGCCCTCTCGGATTGTCTTCAGGCAGAGAGAGTTACGGCCAGAAGCCTCCAACGAAGCTTGAACTCGAACGGAAAATTTGGTCGGCGGGTGCCCCGCCGCATACAATGGATTCGATGGACCGCACGACCGAGGGGGCATCCACCTTGATCATCCTCGCCCGCGATCAGGCCACCTTCTACGAATTCCTCAAGGCGCGTCAAGAAGGCAAGGGACCCACGGTGGTGATCCTGGACCGCCGGACCGGGGAGCGGCGCGTCGACGGCCAACCTCCGGACGACGACCGCCGGCAGTCGAACCGCCGCGCCCCCACCCCCGAAGCGGCCCTCGCACTGATGTCGGTCCTGGGCTTCATGATCCTGCACCGCGAAGGCGACCAGTGGGTCCCATGACTTCATCGGAGGGGGCCTCTACGGCCCCCTCCGAGACCTCCCCATGAGGGTCGCGGCGGCAAAGCCGCCGCTCGGAGCGGACCACCACTACACGGCAATCGTGCATCGCGCCGCGTGTGGTCACTCCCTCAGGCCCGTGGAGCCCGGCGCCAGCCCTCAGGCCGGCCGGCTCGCTCGCTCCTCCGCCATCAGGCGCCGCGTCTCGGCTCGAAGGCGCTCGGCGAGCGCCTCGCACCAGGCAAATCGCGTCCGGCCCTCGGCCACCTCGGCATAGCCGAACTCGAGGGGCGGCGCGCCGGCCGGCGGGTACGTGACCTCGCCGAGGATGAGCCGCAGTCCGTACGAGCGGCCTTGCCGCGCCTCGTCCATCTCCACCGCCGCCTCGAGCCCTGCATGCTCGCGCTTCCCGTGGGAGATGGCGAAGTTCCTCAGCCAGCGCCCGGCCTCGTCGTAGTCCGCCGGAATCCGCGGGTTCATGGGACGACCCGGGCGGATTCTACCCGACCCGTCATCCCGACGCTACCCGGTCGCGGCGGGCCCAGAACCGAGCAGCCCCAGGTCATTTCGGGGGGGTCTCGGAAGACCCCCCCGATGCCCCCCCTCGATTGCGGCGGCACAGCCGCCGCTCGGAGCGCTGCTCGACGCATCGCCCGCTCGGGGCGAGCTGCCTGGGTACTCCGATATACCCCTAGGACGCAATAGGAGGCGCGCCGACGATCGAGGATGGCGGGATGCGACGGTTATCGGCCCGCCGTCAGCACTCGTTGAAGCCGCAGCCGTAGCACTTCTTGCAGCCCTCCTCGTAGACGAACGTCGCCTGGCCGCACTCGGGGCACATATCCCCGGCCGTCAGCTTGGCGGCCGGCCCGGCGGCCGCCGGGGCCTCCTCGACCTTCGCCTGGCCCCCGTGCTCGGCCAGGACACGGGCGATGCCGTCCGGCAGGGACAGCACGCGCCCGGGACCGAAGCCGAGCGGCCGGCCACCGCCGATGCCCGAGAGCTGCCCGATGACCTCCTCGAGACGCCGCTTCGGCGACAGGGGCGAGGGCATGCGGAGCGTCAGCGAGATGAGCCGCCCCATCGCCTCCGCCACGGCCATCGTGTCGGACCCGGCCTTCCCCACCGACACGAAGACCTCGAAGGGCTCGCCGTCGCCGTTCTCGTTCACGACGACGAACGCGGTCCCCAGCGGCGTCTCCACCCGGTAGGTGCGCCCCTGGAGGCTTCGGGGCCGCGGCTTCACCGCCGCCGGCGGCGCCGGCGCCACGGCGGCGGCCGGCCCGGCCTCGCGCTTCTCCGCCATCTTCGTCCCGAGGTGGAGGACCCCCTCCTTGCAGCCGTCTCGGAACACGGTGATGCCGAGACACCCGAGCTGCCAGGCCAGCAGGTAGGCTCGGGCGACGTCGTCGATGGTCGCCGAGTTCGGAAGGTTGATCGTCTTCGACACCCCGTTGTCGGTGTAGTGCTGGAACGCGGCCTGATGCCGGACGTGCCACTCGAAGGGCACTTCGTGGGCGGTGACGAAGACCCGCTGGACGTCTTCCGGCACGGCCGCCAGGTCGTGGACGACGCCCCGCCGCGCGATCTCCTCCATCAGCGCCTCCGAGTGGAAGCCGCGCTCGCGGGTCACCTGCTCGAAGACGTGATTGATGAAGGGCAGGACCCGGTCGCCCACCTTGTGGGTGAAGGCGATGGCGAAAGCCGGCTCGACACCGGACGAGCAGCCGGCGATCATCGAGATCGTGCCGGTCGGCGCGATCGTCGTGACGGTCGAGTTGCGGAGCGCTCGCTGGCTCTGGTAGATCGACCGTGACCAGTTGGGGAACGGCCCGCGCTCCTCGGCGAGCTTGGCCGACTGGTCGTGGGCTTTCTCCTCGATGAACGCCATCAGGCGCCCGCCCAGGTCGAGGGCGGCCTGGCTGTCGTACGGGACCCCCATCCGGAACAGGAGGTCCGCCCAGCCCATGACGCCGAGGCCGATCCGCCGGTTGGCCTTGACCGTCTCGTCGATCTCGGGGAGTGGGTACGGGTTCACCTCGATCACGTCGTCGAGGAAGCGGACCGACAGGCGCACGACGCGCTCGAGCTCCGGCCAGTCCACCGCCCATTCGCCGTCCGGCTGGCGCGCGGCGAACTT
>DASYQW010000131.1 GCA_036005065.1 Candidatus Methylomirabilota bacterium
GGCCCATCGAGGACTTCGCGGGGAGGTCCGAGGCCGGCGCGGCTGACGAACGCTGACTCGCCCTCAACGCACGGTACCGCGCAGGAGTCAGTCCGAACGCCGATCTGAAGGCTCGCGTGAAGTGCGCCTGATCGGCGAATCCCGCGTCGAACGCGACCTCGACCAGCGGGCGCTCCCGGTGAATCCGCTCCCGGGCCAAATCGAGCCGGCGCATGAGCAGATAGCGGTAGGGACTGGTCCCGAACATGATCCTGAACTGCCGCGCCAGATCGTAGCGTGTCAATCCCGTGACCGACTCCAGCTCTCGCGAACGCACGACCCGGGTCTTCTCGGCGTCCAGGAACTGCCGAGCCCGTTCGATGGCCCGGACGTCGACGCGTCGGGAGATGACGGATCCGGCACCACCCCGCTCTCCGGCCATCAACCCTTGCGCCAGGTCCACGATGAGGCCGTCCACGGCCAGCGGTTCCAGCGGAGCGCGAAAGGCCGCGTCGACGGCTCGCGACAGGATCGCGTTCGTCGACACGGGCTCGCTCACGAACGGCAGCGAATAGGGCCTTCCGCGGAGGGTCCGTACCGCGTCCGTGAGAAGAAACGGTTCCACATAGACGATCCGATACCCGAATCCCTCGTCGGTGCCCGCGTGTCCGTCGTGGACCTCGTCCGGATACAGCACGACCGCGTGCCCTGGAGTACTCGCATGGACGGAGCTCCGGTAGTCGAAGACCTGGACGCCGGAGTCGGTCACACCGATCGCATACGTGTCGTGGCGATGTTTCTGATACGCCTCGCCAGCGAACCACGCGCTGAATAGCGCGCTTCTCGCGCTGTCGATCGTCCTCATCGTCCGGTGAGAGCGCGTCGGTGAACGCCCCTGTGCCTGCCGCCCGTGGTTTTCGGGGCGGAGGCCGCCTCACGACTGGACGGCCCCGCCGTCCACGTTCCACGCCTGTCCGGTGACCCCGCGGGCCTCCTCGGAGGCCAGCAGCACCGCGAGGGCTGCCACCTCCTCGGGCTCGACGAGCCGCTTCTGGGGTGAGAACGCGGCCAGGGATTGCACCGCCTCCTCGTACGACCGGCCGGTCTTCTGCTGGATACGCCGGGCGCTCTCCCAGGTGAGGTCGGTCGCGACGTAGCCGGGACAGATGGCGTTGACGGTGACCCCCGCCGCGACGACCTCGGCGGCCAGCGCCCGGGTGAGCCCGAGCAGACCGTGCTTGGCGGCGACGTAGGCGGCGACATAGGGAAAGCCCTGCCGGGCCGCCGTGGACGCGATGTTGACGATGCGGCCCCACCGGGCGGCGAGCATCCCGGGCAGGACCGCCCGGCTCATGTAGAAGGCGCCGGTCAGGTTCACCGCGAGGTGACGCGCCCACAGGGCGTCGTCGGTGTCGGCCAGCTTGGCGGAGACGGCGAGGCCCGCGTTGTTGACCAGGATCTGGATCGGCCCCAGGGCCTCGGTGGCCGCACGCACGGCCGCGTCCACCCGGGCCCCGTCGGTGATGTCGCAGGGGATGGCGACGGCCCGCCGGCCGAGCGCCCGGCACTGGGCGGCGACCGCCTCGATCTCGGGGGCCGTGCGCGCGACCACCGCCAAGTGGGCCCCTTCGCGGGCGAAGGCCAGGGCGATCGCGCGGCCGATGCCGCGCCCGCCACCGGTGACGAGGGCCATGCGGTCCTGGAGACGCACGAGAGGCTCAGCGGACAGGGGCGCCGGGCATGAGTCTGCCTGGTCGATGATACCCCCGAGCCGGCGGATGGGGAAACATCCGGCCGCCGGTATCAGCCGAAGGCGGTCTTGCCGCGGGCGAGGTGCCGGCGTCGGCTCACCGGCTGGCCGGTTGCACAGGCGGTTTACATCGGCTATGATCAGTACTAATCAGTACTACTTAGGAGGAGTCCGTGTCAAGGCTCAAGAAAACTAAGATCGTTCCAGCCCTTGCGGCCCGGACCCAGCTGGGTCAGATCATGAAGGAGGTCCAGAGCGGCCAAGTCCGCGTGCTCGTTGAGAAGTCCGGGGTCCCCATGGTGGGCATCATCAGCGCCGAGGAGTTCCAGCGGGTGGTCGCCGAACGGGAGGCCCGCTTCGAGGTCGTCGATCGTATTCGCCGGCGGTTGCCGAGCGTTTCCGACGCCGAGATCCAACGCGACGTGGGCGAGGCCCTGAAGCAGGTCCGCCGCCGCCGTCGTGCTTAGGGTGCTGCTGGACACGAACCAGCTGATCAGTAGCCTCGTGAGCACCCGTGGGCCTCAGCGCGAGCTCGTGGATGCGTGGCGCCGGCGAGCGTTCCTGCTGCTCCTGACGGCGGAGCAACTCGAAGAAGTGCGCGAGGTCCTCGGGCGGCCGAAGATCGCGCGGAAGTATCGAATCTCGCCCGCTGATCGCCAGGCATTCCTCGACCTGCTTCGCGCAGAGGTAATTCTTCTCCCCGACGAGCCGGCGCCCGGTGTCTGCCGCGATCCGGACGACGATCACCTCCTTGGGTGCGCCGCGGCCGGGGGCGTCGAGTACCTCGTCACCGGCGACAGGGACCTCCTGAGCGTCCGCCGGTTCCGAGAAACGTCCATCGTCGACGCGCGAGCCTTCCTGGGACTCTTGTCCACGTAGCTCTCCTTCACGCCCTTCCAGGGCGTGGGAGTCGGCATCGCTCGAGCATCCAGCCCGACAGCTCCTTGGGGAGCGCTTCGAACCCTTCGAGGCCCATGAGCCCGATCTCCGCCCACCAGCCCTGGAGATCCGCATAGTGCCAGGCGTTGTAATAGAGGAGCGGGAGATAGCCGATCCGGACGGGTGTCTGCGCCTGGGGCGTCCCGTCGGCCGTTCCGAGGATCGCGAGCCCGATCAGCACGGCGGCCAGCCGCCGACCCCCACGCGTCGCGCGCGACTCCATGTCTAGTCCTCCCCGGCCTCTCGTTTCACACGAGGCCGCGGTCCGTCAGCTCCTTCTTGACCCAGGCGTAGACGATCGGCGCCAGGACGAGGCCGGGGACGCCGAAGACCGCCTCGAAGGCCAGCAGCGCGATCAGCATCTCCCAGGCTGCGGCCTGGATCTGGCGCCCGACGATCCGGGCGTTCGTGAAGTACTCGAGCTTGTGGATCACGACGAGGAAGGCGAGCGAGCCCAGCGCCACCCAGGCCGAGACGCCGAGCGAGATCACGACGATCACCGTGTTCGAGATGAGGTTGCCGACGACCGGCAGGAGCCCGGTGAGGAACGTGATGGCCACCAGGGTCCCGGCGAACGGCAGGTGGACGCCGAGGATCGGGAGGAGGAGCAGCAGGTAGAGCCCGGTGAGCACGGTGTTGAGGGCTGAGATCTTCACCTGGGCGAACACGATGGCTTCGAAGGCGTCGGCGAGGCGCCGGCCGCGCTCGGCCAGGGCCCGGGCCAGCGGTCCGGGGGTGTACGAGCGCGGGTGAAAGAAGATCAGCACGCCGACGGCGATCCCCACCGCGATGTGCACGATCGCCCGGCCCAGCTCGCCTCCCGTTCGTCGGAGCTCGACGGCGTGCTCGCGGAGCCACGCCGCGGCCGCCTGCTTGAGCTGGTCGGCGTCCTGGACCGTATCGGGCACGAACGAGGGGCCGCCGCGCTCTTCGAGCCAGAGGCGGGTCTCGTCCAGCACCTGGGCCATCTTCTGAATGAGGGCCGGGACGTCGCCGACGTGACCGCGGATCAGGCCGACGAGCAGGAGCGCGACGCCCGTGGCGATGCCGATCGCGCTGACGCCGACGAGCGCGGCGGCCAGCAGCTTGGCCGAGCCGTGGGACACGCGTGGCCCGGCGATCCGGTGGGCCAGGCGGTGGAGGAGGACGGTCACGAACAGCCCGGCCACCAGGGCGGGGACGAGTCGGTAGGACAGGATCAGCAGGAGCGCGGCGGCGGCGAGGATCCAGGCCGCCTTCTCGTACGGGGTGGCCGGGGCGGGCCCGGCGGGCGCGCTCGACGGCATGCGCGCCGCCTCCTCGACAGCGCGCTCGACGGGCTCCGGGGAATCGCTCAATGCCGGCCCCTCCAGGCGAGGCGCCGCGGCGTCGCGCGGTCACCGTGGCGGCCTCAAGCAGGATACACTAGGGGCCGGTCGGTCGCATGGGGCGGGCATACCTCCTGACGGGTCGCCCGGGCGTGGGCAAGACCACGTGCGTCCGCGCGGTGCTCGAGCGCGTGGCTCGGCCGGCGGGCGGGTTCGTCACCGAGGAGATCCGGGAGCGGGGCACGCGGGTGGGCTTCGCGCTGCGCACCCTCGACGGGCGGCGGGCCACGCTGGCGCGCGTGGACCGCCCGGGCGCGCCCCGCGTCGGGAAGTACGGCGTGGACGTGGCCGCCCTCGATCGCATCGGCGTGCCCGCGATCCGGGCGGCCGTCAGTGAGGGACGCCTGGTGGTCATCGACGAGATCGGGAAGATGGAGATGGCGTCGGCCGCCTTCTGCGAGGCGGTAGAGGAGGCCCTGGCCAGCCCGGCCACCGTGCTGGGCACGATTCTCCTCGCTTCCCACCCCTGGGCGGATCGGATCAAGGCTCACCGCGCCGTCCGGATCATCGCGCTCACCCCGTCCAACCGGGACGCGCTCCCCCGCGAGCTGGCGGACCGGCTGCGATGAAGCTCGGCGTCTTTCTTCCGATCTCGGGCCGGGCGGCCAGCGGGGTCCTCATGGAGGCGGCCCGCCAGGCCGAAGCCCTCGGGTACGACTCGGTGTGGGCGGCCGACCGGATCGTCACCCCGTGGGAGCTCCACACCCCGTACCCGTACAACGAAGACCGGCGCTTCTTCGTCCCCCCCGACGTCCCGTTCCTCGAGCCGCTCACCTGCCTCGCCTTCCTGGCCGGCGGCACCGAGCGGGTCCAGCTCGGGATGAGCGTCCTCGTCCTGCCCTATCGCCACCCGCTCCACTGGGCCAAGATCGCCACGACGGTCGACCACCTCTCCCGCGGCCGGCTGATCCTGGGAGTCGGGGTCGGCTGGATGGTCGAGGAGTTCGATGCGCTCGGGGTGCCGTTCAAGGAGCGGGGAGCGGTCGCCGACGAGCAGCTCGAGGTCGTCCGCCGTCTCTGGAGCGACCAGCGCCCGCGGTTCGACGGCCGCTACTACCGCTTCGCCGAGGTCGGGTTCGCGCCCAAGCCGCTTCAGACGCCTCGGATCCCGATCTGGGTCGGCGGGGAAGGGGAGCGGGCCCAGCGGCGCGCCGGCCGGCACGGCGACGCCTGGTTCCCCTACTTCGTCCGGATCACGCCGCGGGAGCTGGCCGCGCGCTTCGAGCAGGTCCGCCGCTGGGCCCGGGAGGCGGGGCGGGAGCCGGAGGCCATCCACCTGGCCTGCTGCCTGCCGGTCGAGGTGACGCCCGAGCCGGTGCCGCAGGAGCCGGACCGCCTGCTGGGGACCCCCGAGCAGGTGGCCGAGGCGCTCCAGGGCTTCCGGCGAGCCGGAGTGGAGCACGTGGCGCTCCAGTTCATGGTGCCCCGCTGGCCGGAACGCGTCGCCCAGATCGAGCGCTTCGCCCGGGAAGCCTTGCCCGCCCTCCGCCAGTAAATGGGAGGGGGTCTCGACGGCCCCCTCCCAAGCCTCCCCCAGGAGGGGTTGCGGCGGCGAAGCCGCCGCTCGGAGGACGCCTCGATCCACCACGAGCTCGGTGGCCGGCGCCGAGGTAGGTCGCGCCGGTCAAGCGTCCTCGACCCGGAGCATGCTCGGCGACCGCGGGCCGGCTCTCCACGCGTCGTGGAGCCCTCGGTCACTCAGACGACCGCGCCGTCCCGGACCAGGTGCGACCGGAGTTCGCTCACCGCCACCTCCCGCGGCAACCATCCCTTGGCCGCGCACAGGGCCCCCGCGGTCCCGGCGGCCTGGCCGATCGCCATGATGTGGGCCTGGACCCGCACCGAGCCGTTCGCGTAACGCTCGGACGATAGAGCTCGCCCGGCGACCAGGATGCCGTCGATCTGCTTCGGGACGAGACACCCGTAGGGAACCCCGTAGGCCTCGCCGTCCTTCACGTGCTTGTGCACGATCCTCCCGGAGGCTTCGTGAACATCGAGGCAGTAGGCGCCGCGCGCGATGTCCGCGTCGGACGTGCGTCCGTCGAGGCAGGCCTCGGTGGTCAGGACCTGCTCCCCGACGATGCGGCGGCTCTCCCGGACTCCGAGCGCCGCTGCGGAATCGAGCACGAACGCCGCCGCGAACCCGGGCACGTACTTCCGGAAGAAGTTCGCGACGACGAAGATCTGCTCTCGCCCCTCGAGCGCCGCCTGGGTCAACCCTTCGCCGTCCGTGGGATTGAGGCCGAGCATGCTCGTGGAGTTCACCGTGACGACCCCGGGGATCGTGGTGATCGAGAACACGACTCGCTCCCGGTTCTTGTGAAACTCCTCGCGGGCCTTGGCTTCCCGCACCGCGTCGTAGTACCCCGTCACCAGCGGGTAGTCCTTCCAGTGCCGCAAGCCGGCCGCGATCTCCTCGCGCGTCTTCCCGATGAACGGGTCCTCGCCCAGCATGAACTGGTCCGGGCGCTGCTTCACGTACGCGAGGTGCTCGGCGAGGTCCACGCCGCCCAATCGGAAGAACAGGCTGATGGACATCGTCCGGCCGGTGTCGTCACCCAGCAGGAACGGGCCCCCCGCCTGGGCGACGAGGTCGGCGTCTCCGGTGGCATCGATCACGACCCGCGCCCGGAGCGTCTGCTCGCCGGACTTGTTCACGACCCGAATGCCCACGACCCGGGTCTCTTCGACCAGGGGGGCGATCGTGTACGTGTTGAGCATGAGCGTGACCCCGGCCGCGACGCAGAGCTTCTGGGTCACGAGCTTGAGGACCTCCCCATCCACCGGGGTGACGGTGTAGGCATTGCCGTACGGATTGAGCAGGTGCCCGCGGTTGTCGGGGAAGCAGCCCCCGAGCTTGATGCACGCGTCGACGATCTCCTGGGGGATGCCGTTGCAGATCTGCTCGCCCTTCATGTTGTGGAAGGTGAGGAAATTGCCCAGAAGCCCGGCGGTGGCGTTTCCTCCCAGGAAGGGAAAGCGGTCGGTCAGGAGCGTACGCGCGCCTTGGCGAGCGGACGCGATTGCGGCCACCACGCCGGCCATGCCGCCGCCGGCGACCACCACGTCGTAGTGCGTGTCCACCATGCTATCCTCCGTCGCCCTTGGCTCGCCGCTGCCAGAAGGTCATGAGCTCGTCCGCGGTGACTGCCGGGTGCTTGTGTTCGAGGATCGCCAGCGCGGCCGCATGGCGCTCCGAGCTGAAAGAGGCCAGGCAGTCGGTCACCAGCACGACATAGTAGTCGCGGGCCGTCGCGTCGATGGCGGTGGCGAGGACACACGATTCAGTGGCCATCCCCGTCAACAGGATCGTCGTCACCCCCCGGCAGCGGAGGATGGTGTCCAGGGCGGTGTTGAAGAAGCCACTGGCCCGCACCTTGTCCACCACGGCTTCTCGCGGTCGCGGCGCCACCTCCGGGACGATCGCGCGACCCCAGTCGTCCACGCAGTAGCGGAGGGCCTCCCCGGCCCGGTACCGCTGGCGATCATAGGCCGGGCTGATGACGTGACCGGGGGGATCCTCGACGAAGCGCAGGTAGACGGGCTGCGCGCCGTGGGATCGGGCGCTGTCCAGGAGCAGCGCGAGGGGGGCCAGGATGCGGCGCCCGGCGTCGATCCGCATCCCCTGGCGCGCGAAGCACCCCTCGGGCGCGCAGAAATCGTTCTGCACGTCGACCACGAGCACGGTTGTCTTCACGGGATCGAGGGCATCGGCGACCCAGGACTCCATCTCGGCCTCCTACTTGAGCGCTCCGCCGGAGAGCCCGCTGATCAAGTGGCGTTGGGCGAGCATGGTCACGATGAAGACCGGAACGAGTAAGACCGTCGCCTGGGCAGTCAGGTCGGCCCAGTCGACCCCGAACTCGCCGACCGCCTTCGCCAGCAACACCGGGACCGTGGTGGCCCGCGTGCTGGTGAAGATGTAGGCGAACATGAACTCGTTCCACGACAGCACGAAGACCAGAATGGCGGTGACCGCCAGCCCCGGCGCGGCCAGCGGGAGGGTGATCCGCCAGAGCGCGCCGAGGCGCCCACACCCGTCGGTGAAGGCGGCCTCCTCGAGCGCCTGGGGTACGGCGTCGAAGGCCGCCCGCAGCAACCAGATCGCGATGGGGACCAGGAGCGCCGTGTACAGGATGACGAGGCCGAGGGTCGTGTCGCTCAACCGCAGCCGCGTGAAGAGCAGGTACAGGACCACGACGCTGTTCATCGGCGGCAGGAGCCGCGTGGCCAGGATCGAAAACAGCAGGATCCCTCGGCCGCGAAACTGCATCCGCGAGAAGGCATAGGCGGCCAGGCTGCTGACCAGGAGCGTCACGGCGGTCGTGTAGGACGCGGTGGCGAGGCTGTTCAGGAGCGCCTCGCGCATCGGACCCGGGCCCAGGAGCTTTGCCCAGCTCTCGAAGCTCGGCGTGAACACGATCAGCGGCGGGCTCGCGAAGATCTGAAGCCGTGTCTTGAGGGAGGTCAGGACCAGCCACAGGATCGGAATCAGGGCAAAGGCGAGGAGCACCGTCACCACGAGCATTCGGAGGGAGGTCCGGGCGAGGGGCCGCGCGCGCATCGGCCTGGGTCAGGCTCGGCCCTCGGCAGGCACCAGCTTGAGATAGAGCACGGCGAACAGGCCTCCGAGGAGCAGCAGGACCATCCCGACCGCGGCCGCCGTCCCTCCCTCGAAATAGCGGAAATAGAGGCGATACAGCACCAGCCCGAGGGAGTGCGTGCTGGTGCCCGGGCCGCCTCCGGTCAAGGCCACGATGAGGTCGAAGACGCGGAGCTTGAAGATCGTCTCGAAGATGATCACGACGCTGAGCGAGGGGAGCAGGAGCGGCAGCGTGATCCGGCGGAGCTCCTGCCAGACGGAGGCGCCATCGAGGCGCGCCGCTTCGGAGAGCTCGACCGGAATGGCGGCCAGCCCGCCCAGAAGCACCAGGGTCACGAAAGGCACCGAGCGCCAGATCTCGGTCGTCATGAGCGCCACCCCGGCCATGGCGGGTTCGGCCAGCCAGGCGACGGGCTCGATCCCGAAGACCGTGCCCAGCAGGTAGTTGGCGAGGCCGAACTCGCGGCCCCAGACGAGGCCCCAGCCCAGCCCCGCCGCGACCGGCGAGATCATGTAGGGGAGCAGCAGGAGGCCGACCAGCAGTCGCCGCGAGATCGTGACGGGGTGGAGTACGAGGGCGGAGGTGAGCCCGAGGACCAGGGAGACCGCGAGCGTCACCACCGTGTAGAGCAGCGTGAACCCGAGAGCCTGACGGAACAGGGCGTTGTGGGTGAACAGCTCCACGTAGTTGCCCAGTCCCACGAAGATGCCCCGCTGGGGCGCCGTGAATTTCCAGGACCACAGGGACAGCCAGGCGTTGTCCAGGGCGGGGTAGGCGAACACTCCCGAGATGACCAGCGCGGCCGGCGTGATCAGGAGGTAGGGCAGGGCCCGCTCCGCGGAGAGGCGCCGCCGCTCCCGCCCGGCGCGGGCCTGCCGGTGGATGCCGGAGTGTGGTTCCGCGATCACCGCTTGAGCAGCGGCTGGATCCGCTCGCACATGCGCGCCACGGCCCGCTCGGGGGCCTGGCGCCCGGCCAGCACCGTGGCGTGCTCCTCGAAGACGATGTCCTGGATCTTCGGCCACTCCGGGTGATGAGGCACGCTGACCGAGGCGGCGGCCGCCCGGCCCCAGTCCTGCGCGTGAGGGAACATCTTCTGCACGTCAGGGGAGGCGAAGGCCGAGGCCCGGGCCGGCCCGAATCCCCAGGCGCTGGCCATCCGGATCTGCGGTTCCTTGGCGGCCATCTCTTGCATGAACGCCCAGGCGGCGTCCTTGTTGCGGCTGTGCTTGTCGAGCATGTTGTACCAGAACGTCTTGAAGGTGCGGCCCGCGGGCACGCCGGCCGCGGTCGGCATGACGGTCCAGCCGACGTGGCCGCTGACCTTGGAGTTCTTGGGATCGTTGAACTGGGCGTAGTAGGTCGAGAAGGCGGCCGCCATGGCCAGGCGCCCCTGCTGGAACGCCCCGATCAGCTCGTCGCGGCCGAACGCCAGGAGATCCTTGGGGACGAGTCCCTCCTTGACCAGGTCCGCGTAGAGGCGGGCCGCCGCGACTCCAGCCGGGCCGTTGAGCGCGCAGCGAGCCTTGTTGTCCTCGAAGAGGTTGCCGCCCGCCGCGAAGTGGAACACCAGGAAGTCCTGGGCGCCGACGTTGGCCTCCTTGGCGCGGACGCCGAGGGCGTACGTCTCGGTATTTCCATCCCGCCGGAGACCCGCCGAGACCTTCCGGGCGGCGGTCAAGAGGTCGTCGAGCGTCCGGGGGACGGCGACCTGGTACCTGTCAAACAGGTCCTTGCGGTAGAAGAGCATGACCACCCCGCCCTGGAAGGGCATGCCGTAGGTCTTGCCGCCGACCCGAACGGCGTCGAACAAGGACGGGATGATGTCGCCGAACTCGTAGCTCGGGGGGAGCTTTCCGATCATCGGGTCGAGGGACTCGAGGTACTGCGCCATCTCGTCGGTGAAGTAGTTGTCCAGCACCGTGACCACATCGTAGCGACCGGTCCCGGCGATCCACTCGACCATCGCCTTCTCGTGGAGCTGGATGATCGGCTGGGTGACGACCTCGACCTGAATACCCGTGCGCTTGACGAACGCCGGGATGACCCCGTTCGGCCCTCCGGTGTTGCCGTAGACCGTGGGGTGGATGAGAAACGTGACCTTCTTGTCTTGTGCCTCTGCGGGTTCGGAGGCCATCAGCGGGAGGAAGAGGCCGAGGCACGCCGCGAGAATGCTCGTCCGGTACCGCATGTTCGTGCTCCCTCTGCGAGTTGGTTGTGGGCCGGGATCCGGGTGGGCGAGCCGAAGGCGAGGAGGCATGACGAGTCACCCGGACGATCGATGGCGGGGACGGGAGAGCATCAATCGGGACACCGGTGGCAGGTGTCCCAGGCGCTGGCTGATCTCCCGGGCCGCGGTGCAGAGATCGCGCGCCACCGTCGGGATTCCCCGCCGGGGGAGTTGGGCGGCCGGAAAGCTGATGCCGATGGCGGCCAGTGCCGTGCCGCCACTGCCCAGGACAGGCGCCGCCACTCCCCGAACGCCCTCGACGGACTCTTCCAGGTTGACCGCATAGCCCAGGGCCGAGACCATCGCGAGCTCACGCCGAAAGCGCGCGACGTCTGTGAGGTGCGCCCCACCGCCCGGGCGGGCGGCGGCCTGCTCGATGAGGACGGCGGCCGCCGCGTCGGGCAAGAAGCCCAGGAGCACCTTCCCGGTCGAGCCGTAGGTGGCCGGCAGCCGCGCGCCGACCGGGAAGGATGTCCGCAACACCTCGGGACTGTGGATGCACTCGAGCGTCACCTGCTCCTCTCCATCGAGGACTCGAAGGACCACCGTGCCTCGGCTCCGCTCGCTCAGCTCGCCGAGCACCGGCACCGCGGCCGCGTGCAGCGACGTCGCACGGGCCACGCGGCTTCCGAGCTCGAACAGTCGCAGACCGAGCCGATAGGGCCCCCCGCGCGCCGGCTGCTCGACGAACCCGCGCCGCTTGAGCGTGGTCAAGATCCGGAACACGCGGCTCTTGTACAGGCCGAGGCGCGAGCTGATGTCCGTCAACGTCAGCTCGGCGCGTGGGCCGAAGGTCTCGAGGACGGCCAGGCCGGCGTTGAGGCCGTCCAATCCATCCCGCGCGATTCGGCGCTGCTTCGGCATTGTTCTGATGATCAGAACCAGAGTCGGTCATTGGAATTACAGCGAAGTGCCCCCGTCCTGTCAAGGCCCCTGACCGCTCCTCCCCCGCCGGGGGCCAGCTCCACCGTCCGGCCGAGCGCCCGTCTCTTCGACGAGAGCGCCGCCGAGGGGGCGGCGCGGTTGACACTGGCCGGGCCGAGCGATAGAGTTCACTCACACCGTTCGCGCGCCTAGCCCGCGTCATTCAAGACATCCTGCCGAGGAGGGTCCCGTGCCGCAGACGAAATTCCAGCTCGACGAGAAGGACCTGCCGACCCGCTGGTACAACATCCAGGCGGATCTGCCCGAGCCGCTCCCACCGGTCATCCATCCGGGAACGCTCAAGCCGATCGGCCCTCAGGATCTCGCGCCGCTCTTCCCCATGGAGCTCATCAAGCAGGAGGTGAGCCAGGAGCGCTGGATCGAGATCCCGGAGCCCGTGCGGGACGTCTACCGCCTGTGGCGTCCGACCCCGCTCTACCGCGCGCACCGCTTGGAGCGCGCACTCGACACGCCGGCGCGGATTTACTACAAGTGGGAGGGGGTCTCGCCGGCCGGGAGCCACAAGCCGAACACGGCGGTTGCGCAGGCATACTACAACAAGCAAGAGGGCGTGCGGCGGCTCACGACCGAGACGGGAGCCGGACAGTGGGGCTCCGCGCTCGCCTTCGCCTGCCAGGCCTTCGGGCTGGAGTGCAAGGTCTACATGGTGCGGGTCTCGTACGACCAGAAGCCGTACCGCCGGCTCATGATGGAGGCCTGGGGGGCGTCCGTGCTTCCGAGCCCGTCGCCGGAGACGCAGGCGGGCCGGGCGGTCCTGGCTCAGGACCCCCGGTCGC
>DASYQW010000132.1 GCA_036005065.1 Candidatus Methylomirabilota bacterium
CGGCCAAGTCGGGCGCCTTCCCCAGCCTCCCCCGTGACGCCTCACCTGGCACCCGGGCCGGCCCGCCTCGTAGGGTCGGCCTCGCGATCGCTCGCTGACCCCGAGGCATCCTGTGCCGGCGCGGGCTCGCGGTCAAGTGTCGAGGGAGGGGGGGAGGGGTGCGGTGGCGGGGCCCCGGCGAGAGGGACCCCGCGAGGGTCTGGTGCCGAGCGAGGAGTCGACCCGATCGCGGCAGGAGCGGGTGGGGCGGGGCCAGGCGCCTCAAGTGGAGAGCGCGCGGCCGAGGTGGGTGAGGAGGGTCCGCACGACGGCCGGGTCCGGCACGATGGCGACGACGCGCAGCCGGCCGCCACAGCGGGGACAGGCGAGGACATCGAGGTCGAACACGCGGCGCATCAGCGCGGGCCAGGGCCACGCACCAGGGGTGTGAGGACGGGGGCTGGCATCGACCTCGGGCGTGTGCGGGTCGGCGGCCGGGCGGCCGTAGCGGACCACCTGCGCGCGGGTGCGGGCATGCGGGGCGAGGACGCCGTGGTAGAGCACCTTTGACGCCATGAAGCCATAGGCGATCCGGGAGATGTCGCGCACGTCGCTGATGGGATTCACGGAAGACCTCCTCCGCCCAGGCGTCTGGGCCGGACTGTACGCGGAGTCCGGGGGTCGGTCAAGCGCGCGGACCGGAATGCGGCGAGTACTCGCGGCGCAGCCGGGGGTCGAAGATGTCCCGGAGCGACTCGCCGAGGAACGTGAAGCCGAGGGTGGTCACGATCACCGGGACGCCGCCGGCGATCACGAGCCAGGGCGTCTCGCGGATGAACGTGTAGCCGTCGTTGAGAATCGAGCCCCAGCTCGGCGTCGGCGGGCGGATCCCCAGCCCGAGGAACGAGAGCCCGGACTCGATCGTCACGACCACCGGGATCTCCATGCTGGCCAGGATCAGCACCGGGCCGGCCACGTTCGGGAGGACGTGTCGGGCCAGGATGCGGGCGATCCCGGCGCCGAGCGCCCGCTCGGCCAGGATGAACTCGGTCGTCTTCAACGACAGGGTCTGCGTGCGAATGACCCGCCCGTAGAGCGGGACGGAGGTGACGACCACGACCAGCAGGATGGTGCCGAGGCTCGGGCCGAGGAGCGTGACCACGGCCAGCGCGAACATGACCGTCGGGAACGAGCGGACGCCGTCGAAGACGAGCAGCAGCGCATTGTCGAGCCAGCGCGGGCCGTAGCCGGCCGCCATCCCGAGCGCGAGCCCCACCGCCAGCGCCACCGACACCGAGACGAGCGAGACCTCGAGGGCGATCCGCCCGCCGTGGAGGACGCGGGTGAAGAGGTCGCGCCCGAGGTGATCGGTCCCGAGGGGGTGGGCGGGCCCGGGTCCCTGGAGGCGCGCGGCCGGCTCGAGGGCGGTGGGATCGGCCGGGCTGAGGACGTCGGCCAGGATGGCGCTCAGCACCACCAGCGCCACCAGCACGGTCCCGAAGAGCCCGGCCGGGTCGCGGGCGAGTCGCCGCCACCCCGCGAGCCCGGAGCGGCGGGGGCGAGAGGCGACGGGCCCGGCGAGGGCGGTCGGCACGGGCGGGGGACGCGCGGGATTGGCTCAGGCGAGCTGGAACTTCCGGAGCAGCATCCGGTTGCCGTCGGGGGTCAGCGCCGGCTTGAGGTGAGTCCGGTAGAGGACGGCGTTGACGCCGTGGGTGAGGAAGACGTACGCCCCTGACTCTTCCATGAGGTCCTGCATCCGCACGTACATGGCGTGACGCTTGGCCGCGTCCGGCTCGAGCAGCGCCTGCTCGTGGAGGGTGTCGTACTCCTTGCTGCTGAACCGCTCCCAGTTCCACTCCCCGATCTGCGCCGAGGTGAACCACACCGTCGCCCAGCTCGGGTCGGGCTGCATCGAGAAGCGCACGACGTGCATCTGCATCTTCTTCCAGCCCCCCGCCTTGTCGGAGGCCATCGCCTTCTGGACGCCGCTGTCGAAGGGCACCACCTCGGCCTGGATCCCGACCTTGGCCAGGCTGGCGGCGACGACCTGGGCCGCGTTGAGGAACTCGGTGGAGTTGCGAACGCCGATCTCGGTCTTGAACCCGCGCGGGTGACCGGCTTCGGCGAGCAGCTTCCGGGCCCGGTCGAGGTCGGGGCCGGCGACCAGGTTCTTCTCGCGGTGCCCGATCAGTCCCGGGGCGACGATGCCGGTGGAGCGAGGCGCGACTCCGAAGAACGCCCCGTCGAGGACGGCCTTGCCGTCGACGGCGAGCTGGACCGCCTTGCGGACCCGGATGTCCGAGAAGACGCCGCTCTCCATCTGCATGCCGAGCCACCAGTAGGTGAGTCCGGGACGCGCGTCGAGCGTCGAGCTGGCCGGGAGCTTGCCCCGGAGCCGGGGGATCGAGGTCATCGGGACGTGGGTGACGTCGATCTGCCCGGCCTCGTACGCGATCTCGGCCGCGTTCGCGTCCAGGATGGGGGTCGCCTGGATCTCCTCGAAGACGGGCTTGGCCCCGGGCCAGAGCGGGTTGCGCTCGAGGGTGAGGCCCGCCCGCGGCTCCCACTTCCGGATCCGGTAGGGCCCGCAGGTCGCGCCCGGATCCATGGTGAAGCGCTGCCCGTCCATCCGCTCGACCGCCTTCTTGCAGACGATGACCGACGAGGTCTGGGGCAGCGTGGACGACCAGAGCGGCAGGAAGGGCTCCTTCAGGACGATGACCCCGGCATGGCGACCGGTGATCTCGACGCGGTCGAGCTTGGCCCAATCCCCGCGGTAGGGCGACTTCGTGGCGGGATTGGCGACCCGCTCGTAGGAGAACTTCACGTCCTCGGCGGTCAGCTCGCCGAACCCATTGGTCCACGGGAGGCCGGGCCGAAGCTGGAACCGGATGTGGGTCGGGTCTGTCGCCTCGATCGACAGCGCGGCGTCCCGCTCCCAGCCCCAGGTCGTCCCCGGGGTGAGCGTCACCAGCCCGAGCAGGACGGCGTCGATGATGTCGCTCTCGGGCGCGCCGAGCCGAAAGGCCGGGTCGAGGGTCTCGTAGTTCGTGTAGGAGCGGATCCGGAGCACCCGCGGGTCGGCCGCCTCAGCCCCCCTCCGGAACGGCACCGCCGCCGTGAGACCGGCCGCCGCCGAGGCACGCAGGAACTGCCGCCGGGATAGGCCCTCTCGCATCATGCTCGCCTCCTGTGATCATCGAGGAGTCGGGGCGGAGTGCCCAATTATGACCGGGGTCTCCGGGCAAGTCCAGCCGCGCGCCTCTCGCCGCCGATTCCTCGATGTTGTAGTGTACGGGACATGAGGGTCGGCATCTCCCTGACCAGCCGTCACGCCGTGCGCGACCCTCGGGAGGGCGCCCGCTGGATGATCGAACGGGCCGCCGCCGCCCGGCAGGTCGGGCTCGATTCCCTCTTCCTCGGCGACCATCACGCGACGGCTGAGCCGTATTACCAGAACGTCCCGATGCTCGGACGCTTGCTGGCCGAGTGGGGCGAGGCGCCGGTGGGCTGCCTGTTCCTGCTCCCGCTCTGGAACCCGGTGCTGGTGGCCGAGCAGGTGGGGACCCTGGCCGCCATCGCCCGCGGTCGCTTCATTCTGCAGTGCGGTCTCGGGTACGACCAGGGGCAGTTCCGTGCGATGGGGACCACCTTGCGGTACCGCCCCTCCGCCTTCGAGGAGGCGCTCGGCATCGTGCGCCGCCTGCTGGCTGGTGAGGTGGTCAGCTCGGCGGGACGGTTCTCGGTCACCGACGCGCGGCTCGCGCTGCGGCCGAGCGAGCCGGTCGAGGTGTGGATCGGCGCCGGCGCCGCCCCGGCGCTCGACCGCGCCGCCCGGCTGGGCGACGGCTGGCTCGCCGCGCCCGATCTCACGCCCGACGAGGTGCGCGCCAAGATCGCGCAGTATCGCGAGCGCTGCCGGGCCCACGGGCGAACGCCGAGCGCGGTCGCCATCCGGCGCGACATCTACGTGGCGGAATCGGCGGCCGAGGCCCGGGCGACGGCGGGGCCGATCATGGCTCGCGGCCATCGAGGCTTCGACCAGGCGGCCCTCATCGTCGGGACGATCGACGAGGTGGCCACGCGCTTCAGGGAGCTCGAGGCCCTGGGGTACACCGACGTCATCGCCCGCCACCTCACCGACGACCAACCCAGGGTTCTCGGCTCGCTGGCGCGCCTGGCCGAAGTGCGGAAGGCGGTGGCGTGACGCCGCCCGGGCCCGTGCTCGGCCTCCCGCTGTTCCTCGCGATCTGCGCAGGCCTCGCGCCCCCGGCGGCCTCGGCCGGCGGCTCGATCGACGCGGTCGGCCCATGGACCCAGCGGCTCCCGATGCCGAGCCGGGCCGCCGTGGCCGAGGAGGACGTCCGCCTCACCGGGCCGACCCTGGCCCAGGCGCCCGCCCGCCCCGTCGCCGTCACGGGCCTGCAGGACGGCCGGCCGGTCGTGTTCTCCCCTGACGCCCAGGAGCAGATCGCCGGCTTGGCCGTCGAGCTCCTGCAGTCCGCCGACTACGAGGCCGGTCGGACGATCGCCACCGAGCAGCGCTGGAGCGAGGCCCGCCACGCCTCGCACCTTCACCTGAGCTTCACCCCCGCGCGCGCCGTCACCTTTCGCTTCAGCACGACCGGGCCGGCGGCTCAGCACCAGGTCGAGGTGGCCGAGATGCTGATCGCCATCTCCCCGCACGCCTGGCCCGGTTATCTCCTGATTCGTGAGCGCGGCCGGGTCCGCGCCTTCTCGAAATATCGGCCCCGACCGGCGCAGGCGCTGCAGGACGCCCTCCGCCTCCGGTGACGCGCCGCCAGCCAGTGGCCGCGTCCGCCGCTCGTCGTCTCGCCATCGGTCTCTTGACGGTGGCTCTGGCCGGCCTCCCGGCCGTCGGACACGGCCAGGTGTTCCTCGCCAGCAAGGCCCATCCGGAGTTCGCCATCGGGCCGCTCTTCATCGTCGCCGGCATCCGTCCCGACCTCGGCCCGGTCACGGTCCGGGTCTCGTGGAGTCTGGCGCTCCCGCCGAATACCCGCCCGGAGGACGTGCAGCAGGACCTCTATCTCCTCTGGCCGGCGGAGGCGGTGGCCGGGACGGGGGTGGTGCTGGGCGACGCCGCGCTCCGGCGGTACGTGGAGGAGCGCGGGTTCGCCGTGGTCAGCGAGGGGCGGCTGGCCCTCGCCATCAGGGACTGGACGAAGCTCGGGACGCCGGCGGAGAGCGATCCGCTCGGCGAATCGGCGGCCTTCGTGACCTTCTACAAGCGGGGGACGAATCCGGCGCAGTCCGGCATCGGGACCATCGTCAAAGTCGCGTGGACGCCGCACCTGGTCGACGCCCACGCGCTGCTGAGCCTCCGGATGGCGCTCAAGGACCTCATCACTCTCAAGCCGGCGACGTGGTTCGAGGAGCTGTTCTGGGGCCGTCGCCACGTCCTCAACCTGAGCGCGGGTAACGTGGGGTCGGTGGCCCTCTACTCGATGTACTTCGGCCAGCGGGATCGGGTTCTGCGCTTCGCCCGCGACTTTTCGCTGCTCGTCGCCGAATTCGCCGACGCCGATCATCTCCGGATCGAGGAGATCAGCCCGGCGGGGGCGACGCGCCGGCCCAGCCGGGTGCGGACGGGCGCCGAAACCGTCTTGCTGCCGCTGGCCGGTGCCGAGGGCAACGTGCCGCAGGTGCTGACCGTCCGGTTCAGCTATTTCAGCGGGCGGGTAGCGTGGCGGCCGATCCTGATCTCGCTCCTGTTCCTCGTCCTGGGCAACCTCATGGGGGCCTGGATGTTCACCCGGACTGTGACGCAATTCTTCGGTCGGCGTTTCCACCTGGGCCGGGCGGACGCGCGCCGCCCGCCGAGCGGCGCCGTGCTCGCCCGGGAAGTGCTGGAGCGCATCGTTCCCGGCGAGACGACGCCGGGGGAGGTGCTCCGGCTCTGCGGATCGCCCAGCGAGGAACGAGCCCGCCTCCGGCCGGATGGGCAGCGGACGCTGATCTACCGCGGGACACGGCCGGTCCCGTACCGGCGCTTCCAGCTCGGGTCCTTCGCGGCTGTCAGTCGCTGGGACGAGGAGCACCACGAGGTCGAGATCAAATTCGTCGACGGGCGGGTCAGCGACGTGGAGACGCGCGTGCGCCGCTCGCGGCCGCGCTGAGGACCAGGGCCGTCCGAGCACCGGGGGCGCCACCCAACCTTGACAGCCATCCCGCAAATCGCGATCATTCCGGTACGGGCGGATAGCTCAGCGGGGAGAGCGCAGCCCTTACAAGGCTGAGGTCGCAGGTTCGAGCCCTGCTCCGCCTACCACCGAAACG
>DASYQW010000133.1 GCA_036005065.1 Candidatus Methylomirabilota bacterium
CCCGCCTGGGGGGACCCCAGGCACCACCGGCCCCGAGGGTCCTGCACATTCACCTGTGGGGCGGCTCGCGCCTCTTCGGTGAGGTGGGCCGCAGACGCCCTCGGGGCTTCTTTTTTTCGGAGGGGGTGTCGGAACACCCCCTCCGAGGCCTCCCCCGAAGCAAGTCGCGCGGGCCAAGCCCGCGCTCGGAGCACTCTCACCCCAACCCTCTCCCTGGAAGGGAGAGGGAGCGGAGTAGGAGCGGCTATCGGAGCGCTGGCGCGGGTACTGTATTCGCCGTTCAGGGTTAGTTCAGCATGCCGACCAGGCGGTGGAGCTCGGTGCGCGCGGGCCGGTACCCGGGCTCGATCGCCAGCGCCCGCTGGAGCTCCTCGATCGCCTCGTGGACCTTGCCCTGGTGGGCGTACACGCGGGCGAGGTTCACGTGCGGGTAGTGGCGGGGCTCGTAGCGCTTGGCCTCCATCGCCTGCCGGAGCCAGGGGATCGCCTCCTCGAAGCGGCCGAGCTTGATCAGGTAGGAGCCGATGTCGTTGTAGGGGTTGCCGAAGTCCCGATCGACCTCGATGGCGAGCTGGCACTGGCGGATGGCGCCCGCGTAGTCGCCCTTGAAGCTGAGCGTCCAGCCGAGGAAGGTGTGGGCTTCGGCCGTGGGCCAGCACTCGAGGGACTTCCGGTACAAGGCGATGGCCTCGTCCAGCGCACCCTTCATCTGGGCCGCGTGCGCCTGGAGGAAGTAGTGCCCGGCCTGCTCGCGAGCGGTCCCCTCGTCCATCCGGGGAGCTCTCGAGGCCCCGTCGGGGAACGCCTCAGCCCACGATCTCGCTGATCTGCACCTGGGGGGAGATGTTCGTGAAGTTCGGGACGTCGGCCATGAACTCCTTCCCGTGCGCGGCCATCCCCTTCTGGAATTCCCCGGCCGCGTTGAAGTAGAGGTGGCACGCGGCGACGAACGGCGCCGGGGCTCCCGGGGCGCCGCCAGCCAGGCCCTTGTCGATCTCGTACCGGAGGAGCCCGAAGGATTTGAGCCGCTCCCCGACGAGCGGCATGTGCTTCCGCGCGTAATACTCGTGATCGAACTTCGCCCCGTCCCGGTGGGGATAGAGGACCGATGCCCGGATCATCGCTCGTCTCCTTCGGTCACGCCGGCCTTGTCGAGCCGGCGGAGGAACACCTCGATCTCCTTCTTGGTCTGGAGGTCGCCGGTCTGGGTCGCCACCTCGAGCCCCTGGCGATACGCGTCGCGCGCCTCGGCCACCCGGCCGGCCCGCTCGAGGGCCCGGCCGAGGCCGCGATGGGCGGCCGAGTAGTCGGGCTTCAGCCGGATCGCCGCTTGGTACTCGAGCGCCGCCTCCGCCGCCCGCCCCGCCTCCAGGTACGCTCCGGCCAGTCCGAAGCGGACGACGGGGTCGTCCGGCATCATCTCGGCGACCTCCTGGAACTCGGCGATGCGGTCGGGGAGCGACATGGCTCGGGTCGTCACCCTCGAGCATCGGCTGCGCCCTCCGGGCTGTCAAGCCGGGCCGGCGCCTCGATCCGCCTGGTGACCAGGCGGCTCCCGTTGCGGGTCGCGAGCCAGCCGGGGAGCGCGCAGGAGAAGCGCCCGGCGCGCCCGCCGGCGACGACGACGTGGATGTCCTCCGGGGAGGGGAACTTCGGAACGAGGACGTCGGGGGACGGCGGATTCGGGCGAAACCGCAGGATGGACGACTCCCCGCCCCGCGCGTCCGGCAAGCACTCGCCGTACGGCCGCCGGATCGTCTGGAAGAGGAACTGCCGGAGGTCGGCTTTGGTCCAGCCGTCGGCGGCGAACGTGGCGGCGTGCTCGGGGCCGACGACGAGCATCGTCTCGCAGTAGAGCGGCCAGTGCTTGTCGTTCCAGAGCCCGCCCATGGACCAGCCGAGCGAGGCGGCGAGGTCCCGGGCGGTGCGGCTCGCGTGATCGGAGATCCCGTGGGGCGCCTCGCAGGCGAAGGCGGTCACGGTGCTGGCCTCAGGCGGGAAGCCGCGCTCGACGTGGAGCGGCGCCCACGGCGAGACGTCCTCGGCCTCGGCGATGCAGTAGCTGTACCGGCCCGGGTGCCCGAAGGTCGACATGGAGATCTCGCCGGGCCGGGCGCCGCCCACGTTCACCAGGCAGAGCCGGAGGGCCCGGCCGATGGTCGCGTTCGCCCGGAACCCGGGGCCGAAGACGCCGGCGCCCGAGTTGAGCCCGATGGCCGGGCCAATCGGACCGTTCACCACCAGCAGCGGCGCGGCGTAGTGGGTCGTGGTCAGGACCCCGTGCAGGTTGAAGGCGGGATCGGTCACCGCCTCCACCGCGGCCAGGACGACCGGCAGGTACTCGGGGCGACAGCCGGCCATGACCGCGTTGATGGCGACCTTCTCGACGGTGGCCCGGCCGTAGTTCGGGGGGATGAGCCCGACCAGGTCGCCCGGGGCGCGGCCGGGGGCGCCCGCCAGGAGGCGGTCCACGCGCTCCCGCGTCGGCGGGATGACCGGCAGGCCATCCGTCACCCCCCGCTCGAAGAGGAGCTCGAAGTCGTCCGTGGCGGTCACCGCGGCGATTCTCCCACATCCCCTGGCCGGGATCACGCAGGGCCCGCCCGTGGCATCCCGGTGGCGATTGACACCCGCCGGGGGGTCCCCTATAGTCCCCCCACGCGTCGACCGGTCCCGGCCCGGCCTCCGGGAGGCGCCGAACACACCCGATCCGGTGACTCACCGACTCCACGTGGAAGGAGGGGCCATGTCCCGCACCGCGCTTCGCACGCTCCTCGTCCTGCTCGCCGGTCTGACCGCCAGCCTGTGGCCGTTAGCGCCGGCGCAGGCGGAAACGGAAAACTGCACGGCCATCGCGGCGCTGCCCTTTACGATCACCGCCCCCGGGATTTATTGCCTGAAGGGCAACCTGGAGACGAGCGCGACGAGCGGCGACGTCATCTCGATCGGCGCGTCGAACGTGGTGCTCGATTTCAACGGGTTCTACGTGTCCAACCTGTCCGCTCGATCCACTACGGCAGCGAGGGCGGTGGTGTTCACCGGCCGCAAGAACGTCACCATCCGCAACGGGTCGATCATTCGATTCTACGCGGGGATCGTCTTCAGCGGCGACGTGCAGGGCCTGCTCATCGAGCAGATGCGGCTCGCCGAGAATCGAAACTCCGGCATCAGCGGGTTCGCCCTGCCGGGGGGAGCCAGCGGCGTCATCCGGGACTGTCAGGTCAACAAGACGGGCGGCGGCGTGGTCTCGCCCTTCGGCATCGGCCTGGTGGGCGGCCAGATGGAAGTCGCCAACAATTTCGTCAAGCAGGTCACCCCGAACGGCGGGACCGGGTTTGGCATCCTCCTGAACAGCTCCACCAATCACGTGGCCGTCAACAACCGCATCAGCACGGCCGGGGTGGGCATCCGGATGGATGCGAGCCAGGGCAAGCGGCGCGACAACATCACGACCAATGTCGCGACCCCGTACCAGGGCGGCATCGATCTCGGCAACAACAACTGACGGCCCCGGCTGCGGGGCTTGGTTCGGCCGGCGCCAGCGTGCTATCGTGAGCCGCTTCGGGAGGGGTGTATGAAGCGGCGCCTGCGGGACCTCGCGTTCGCCTTCTTGCTGGCGGGAACCGGCCTGCTCGGGACCGGCGCGCCCGCCGCCGGGGCCGAGGGGTTCGGCGGGCCGTTGCCCGGGTTGCCGGCGCCGCTCCGGGTGGCCTTCCGCTTCGGGCAGGCACGGTTCGGCCGGGTAGAGACGCCGGCGACCGGTCTCGGCCCCGTGTTCAACGGGCGAAGCTGCCTCGAGTGTCATTCGCACCCCGCCCCCGGGGGGACCGGGGTGGGACCCGAGACCCGGGTCGTCCGGTTCGGGAGCCATTCGCCCGGGCGGCCGTTCGACCCCTTGACGGGCCTGGGGGGCCCGACGCTCCAGCGCCACAGTGTGGCCGGCGAGGTGCCCGGGTGCCATCTGGCCGGCGAGGTGGTGCCGCCGGAGGCCAACGTCGTCGGGCTCCGCCAGCCGCCGCCGCTGTTCGGGATCGGCCTCATGGAGGCCATCCCCGCCTCGACGATTCTGGCCCACGCCGACCCCGACGACGTGAACGGCGACGGGATCGCCGGGCGCCCGAACCTGGTCGGGGGGCGACTCGGCCGGTTCGGCTGGAAGGCGGCCGAGCCGGGGCTGCTCGGCTTCGTCGGCCTGGCCCTGCGGAACGAGCTCGGGGTGACGAACTTCCTCTTCCGCGACGAGCTGCCGCCCCAGGGCCAGCCCATCCCGCCCGGGTGCAAGCTGACGCGTGACCCCGAGGACCAGGGCGCGCGCCTGGTCGGGCTCTACGCCTTCCTCGCCTATCTGGCGCCGCCGCCGCGCGGGCCGCTCTCGCCGGTGGTGCTCCGCGGGGAGCGGCGCTTCGCCGAGGTCGGCTGCGCGGGCTGCCACATCCCCACGCTGCGCACCGGACTGCACCCCGTCGCGGCGCTCAGGCAGCGAGACGTCCCGCTCTACTCGGACCTGCTCACCCATTACATGGGCGAGCCGCTCAACGACGGAATCCCCGAAGGGCGGGCCGGCGGGGGGCGATGGCGGACGGCGCCGCTCTGGGGGCTCCGCGTGCGCACGCGCTTTCTCCACGACGCGCGGGCGGCGAGCCTCCTGGAGGCGATCCAGCTCCACGCGGGCGAGGCGCGGGAGGTCCGCCGGCGCTTCTTCGGGCTGTCGGCTGCCGATCGGACCGACCTGCTCGCCTTCCTCCAGTCCCTCTGAGACGGCCGCGGACCACCCGGGCGGGCGACCCCGGTGCGTCGGGCGCCTGCGTTGATTCCCTCCCGGGCTTACGCCATACTCGGCCGTGATGGGCATGACCATCACCGAGAAGATTCTGGCGGCCCACGCCGGGAAGGCCGGGGTGGAGCCGGGCGAGTTCGTCATCGCCAAGGTGGACGTGGTGATGGGGAACGACGGCTCGACGGCCGGGGCCCTCCCGGTCTGGCGCCAGATCGGCGTCGAGCGCGTCTTCGATCCCGACCGGGTCGTCATCGTGCTCGACCACTTCGTGCCGAACAAGGACATCCAGGCGGCGAACCTCCTCGCTCCGGTCCGGAAGTGGGCGCGCGCGCAGGGGATCCGCCATTTCTTCGACGAGGGCCGCACGGGCATCGCCCACATCATCCTCCCCGAGCAGGGGCTCGTCGGCCCCGGGGACCTGATGGTCGGCGGGGACTCCCACTCGTGCACCAACGGGGCGCTCGGGGCGTTCGCCACCGGCGTCGGCTCGACCGATCTCGCCTCGGTGCTCGCCCTGGGCGAGGTCTGGCTGAAGGTGCCGGCCTCCCAGAGGTTCGTCTACCACGGGACGCCGCCCCGCTGGGTGATGGGAAAGGACCTGATCCTCGCCACGATCGGCCGCATCGGCCTCGACGGCGCCCGCTACCAGGCGATGGAGTTCACGGGGCCGACCATCGCCGCGCTGTCGATGTCCGAGCGCCTCACGATGTGCAACATGGCGATCGAGGCGGGCGGCAAGTCGGGCATCATCGCGCCCGACGAGGTCACGCTGGCCTACGTGCGCGGCCGGGCCAAGCGCGGCTTTTCGTGCTACGCCTCCGATCCCGACGCCCGCTATGCGGCCATTCACGAGTTCGACGTGTCGGGCCTCCGGCCTCAGGTGGCCAAGCCCTTTTCGCCCGACAACGTCGGCCCCGTCGACGAGGTGGCCGGGACGCCCCTCGATCAGGTCTTCCTGGGCTCCTGTACCAACGGGAAGCTCGAGGACCTCCGGATCGCCGCCGGCATCCTCCGGGGCAAGAAGGTCCACCCCGACACCCGTCTGATCGTGATCCCCGCCAGCCAGTGGATCTATCTCCAGGCTCTTCGGGAGGGGCTCCTCGAGGTGTTCGCCGAAGCCGGCGGCGCCGTCTCCACCCCGACGTGCGGGGCCTGCTTCGGAGGCCACATGGGCATCCTGGGGGCGGACGAGGTCTGCCTCTCCACGACCAACCGGAACTTCGTCGGCCGGATGGGCCACCCGACGGCCAAGGTCTACCTCGCCAACCCCGCGGTCGCCGCGGCCAGCGCGGTCAAGGGCGCCATCGCGAGCCCGGACGAGGTCTGACGGGACAGCGTCGTGACGGGACGGGTCGTGGGCCGGGCCTGGACGTTCGGCGACGACGTCAACACGGACGCCATCACGCCCGGGAAATACCTCACGATCCGGGACCCCGCCCAGCTCGCGCCGCACGTCATGGAGGGCGTCGACCCGGAGTTCGCCCGCAAGGCCCAGCCCGGGGACCTCCTCGTGGCCGGGAAGAACTTCGGGTGCGGATCATCCCGCGAGACCGCCCCGGCGGCGCTCAAGGCCTTCGGCCTGGGGTGTGTCATCGCGACCTCGTTCGCCCGCATCTTTCTCCGGAACGCCGTGAACATCGGGCTCCCGATTCTCGAGTGTCCGGCGGCGGTCCAGGGGATCCGGGACGGCGACACGATCGAGGTGGACGTCACGGCCGGCCGCATCGTGAACCGAACGACCGAGGTGACATTCGAGGCGACGCCCTTTCCCCCCTTCATGCAGGAGCTGATGGCGGCGGGCGGCCTGGTGGCCTTCACGCGACGCCGACTCGGCCTCGACTGAGCCTGTTCCGGCCCCGCGCCGCGGGGTGCCCGGGATGGGCGCCGGGCGCGGCCGCCCGGTCTCTAAGTAGTTGCCTTGACGGGTCTTTTCGGTCCTCCCCCAGGGCTTGGCCTCTAAGGGCGCGTATGCTATTGTCGGGTGAGGCGGTCTTGCCCATCGCCTGGCATATCCCCACCGTGGGGAGGGAGTTCGATGTTATTCAACGCTATTGCGGGCTTTTTCTCGAACGACATGGCTGTTGACCTGGGGACCGCCAATACCCTCGTCTACGTCAAGGGCGAGGGCATCGTGTTGAACGAGCCCTCCATCGTGGCGATTCACCAGGCGGACAACACCGTGCTCGCCGTCGGGAAGGAAGCCAAGGCGATGCTCGGCCGGACTCCCGGCAACATCGTCGCCATCCGGCCGCTCAAGGACGGCGTCATCGCCGACTTCGACGTCACCGAGAAGATGCTCGGCTACTTCATCCGGCGGGTCCACAAGCGCCGCGCGCTCGTCCGTCCGCGGATCGTCATCGGCGTCCCATCGGGCATCACCCAGGTCGAGAAGCGGGCGGTCCGCGACTCCGCCATGCAGGCCGGCGCCCGGGAGGTGTACCTCATCGAGGAGCCGATGGCGGCCGCCATCGGCGCGGGCATGCCCATCACGGAGCCCGGCGGGAACATGATCGTGGACATCGGCGGGGGAACCACCGAGGTGGCGGTCATCTCCCTGTCGGGCATCGTCTACTCCCGCTCGGTCCGGATCGCCGGCGACGAGATGGACGAGGCCATCGTCCAGTACATCCGGAAGAATTACAACCTCCTGGTCGGAGAGCGCCGGGCCGAGGAGATCAAGATCAAGCTCGGCTCCGCCTACCCCATGGAAGGGGAGCGCCGGACCGTGGAGGTGAAGGGCCGGGATCTGATCGACGGCATCCCGAAGACGATCGTCATCGGGGACGACGAGATCCGGGAGGCCCTGCGCGAGCCGATCATGACGATCGTCGATGCCGTCCGGACGGCGCTCGAGCGCACGCCGCCCGAGCTGGCCGCGGACATCGTCGACAAGGGGATCGTGCTGACCGGCGGCGGGGCGCTGCTCAAGGGGCTCGATCTCCTGCTCCGGCAGGAGACGAATCTGCCGATCACGGTCGCGGACGACCCGCTTTCGTGCGTGGCGTTGGGGACGGGAAAGGTGCTGGATGAGCTCGATCTGCTGAAGAAGGTCGCGATCCCGACCTGAGCCCCGGGCGCCCGGCATGCTCGAATTTTGGCTGCGCTACCGGAAATACACCCGCCTCCTGCTCGTCCTGCTGGCGGCGTTCTCGCTCCTGACCCTCCAGCAGGTGCGGCCCGGCGAGAGCCAGTGGTTGGCCGAGGGGATCGCCGCCGTCACGGCGCCGGTGCAGTCGGCGTTCGCCCGGATGCATCGGGGAGCCCTCGGCCTCTGGACGACCTACCTCGAATGGAAGGGACTCCGCCTCAACGCCGAGCGACTGCGCATCGAGGTCACCGCCCTTCGCCTGCGCCAGCTCCGCCAGGACGAGCTCGAGGCCGAGAACGCCCGCCTGCGCGCGCTGCTCGACGTGCGGGAGCGGATCGCGGTCCGGACCGTGGGCGCCGAGGTCGTCGCCCGCGAGTGGAACGGATTCACCCGGGGGCTGACGATCAACCGCGGCCGGGCGGACGGGCTCGAGCGCCTGGCGCCCATCATCGTGACCGCCGGCGTCGTCGGGCGCGTGCTGGAGCTTCGGCGCAACTCCGCGGTCATCCAGCTCCTGACCGATCCGGCCTCGAGCATCGGGGGCGTCGTGCACCGGACGCGGGCGCAGGGACTCGTCGAGGGCGTCGCCGGTGGCCGGCTGCGGCTGAAGCTCGCCGCCCGTGAGGAGGGGATCAGGCCCGGCGACCTCGTCTCCACCTCCGGCATGGGCGGCCTCTTCCCGAAGGGGCTGCCGCTCGGCCGCGTCGTTCAGGTCCATCCCGCCACCGGGCTCTTCCGCCTCGCCGATCTCGAGCCGGCCGTCGACCTGGCGAAGGTCGAAGAGGTCCTCGTCCTTCCGCGGGGCATGACGGGCGACCTCACCTCCGCGTTCTCAGCGGCCTCGGGCCGTGTCGGCCAGGAGTAGGCGGTGAGGCTGCCGTTCTACTTCCTGGCCATCGGGGGGGGCACGCTCGTCCAGAGCACGGTGGTTCCCGTGTTCTCCGTGGCCGGCGTGGTCCCCGATCTGCCGGTCATCCTCGTCGTGCTGCTCGCGCTGCGGCGCGGTCCGGAGGTCGGATGCGTCACCGGCTTCGCGCTGGGGCTTGCCCAGGACGCGGTGGCCGGCGGGCCGCTCGGGCTGCACGCCCTTTCCAAGGCGATCGTCGGATTCGTCGCCGGTGACCTCCCGCGCTGGTGCCTCGTCTCGAACCCGCTGGTCCCGATCATGGCGGCGGTCTTCGCCACGGTCCTGGACGGCGGCCTCCGCTTCGCGGTGCTCCAGCTCTTCCACTATCCGGCGGCGTTCACCGAGCTCTTCGGCCGCGTGATCCTGCCTCAGGCGGCGTACAACGGCCTCCTGGCCGCGGTGGTCGGGGTCCTGCCGGTCCTGCGGCCGCGCCAGTGAGCCTGAACCGGGTCGGCCTCCGCTCCCAGGATCACCGGCGGCGCCTCACGCTGCTGGCCGTGGTCCTGGCGACGGGCTTCATCGGGATCGCGGTCCAGCTGGCCAACCTCCAGATCCTGACCGGTGACCGCCTGGCGGCCCTGTCGGAGAAGAACCGGATCCGCCTCCGAACCGTCATCGCCCCGCGGGGGATCCTGTTCGACCGGGCGGGGCTGCCGCTCGTCGAGAACCGGCCGGCGTTCACCCTGGCGGTCGTGCCACGCGACGCGGGCGATCTCCCGGTCGTGCTCGACCGGCTGGCCGAGCTCCTCCATGTCCCCGTCGCCGAGCTGCAGGACCGGTTCGCCCGCGTCCCCCCCGACTCCCCCTGGCCCGTGCGGCTCTCCCGGGGGCTCTCGCTCGACGAGGTGTCGCGCCTGGAGGAGTGGAAGCTCGACCTGCCCGGCGTCACCATCGAAGTCGAGTCGCAGCGCGCGTACCCCTCGACCCGCTTCGCCGCCCACCTCCTCGGGTATGTCCGGGAAGTATCGGAGGCCGACCTGGAGCGGGACCGGGGCGGACGCGGGCGGCTCCGGCGGGGCGATCTCGTGGGACAGTCGGGGCTCGAGCGGCTGTACGACGAGTACCTCCGCGGGCGGGACGGCGCGGAGCAGATCGAGGTCGACGCCTATGGCCGGCCGATCCGGGTGCTCGAGCGCCTGGAGCCGACCGCCGGGGCGCACGTCCACACGACGATCGACCGGCGAATCCAGGAGGCGGCCGAGCAGGCGCTGGGGCCCCGGAACGGCGCCGTCGTGGTCCTCGACCCCCGGAACGGAGACGTCCTCGCGCTCGTGTCGAACCCGGCGTTCCCGGTGGAGCGCTTCTCGCGACCCATCGACCGGGAGACCTGGCTCTCGCTGGTCGAGGACCCGGCGCGCCCGCTCCTGAACCGGGCGGCCCAGGGGGAGTACGCGCCGGGCTCGCTGTTCAAGATCATCGTGGCCGCGGCGGCGCTCCAGCATCAGGTATTCACGCCCTTCGACCGGCTCTCGTGCCCGAAGGAGTGGTGGTTCGGCGGGCGGGCCTACCACAACTGGCAGGACCACGACCGCGGGGCCCTCACTCTCTTGGAAGCGCTCAAGTACTCCTGCAACACCTTTTTCTACCAGCTCGGTCTGAAGGTGGGGCCCGATCGGATCTCGAAGACAGCCGAGGCCTTCGGGCTGGGCCGGCCGACCGGGAGCGGGCTCCTCGGGGAGCGGCCCGGTCTCGTGCCCTCGCCGGCGTGGAAGAAGAAGGCGCTCCGGGACAAGTGGCACGCGGGCGATACGGTCAGCCTCGCCATCGGCCAGGGACTGATCACCGTCACGCCGCTGCAGGTGGCGCGCTTCATGGCCGCCGTGGCGAACGGCGGGACGGTGTGGAAGCCACGGCTGGTGACGCGGGTCAAGGCTCTGGACGGGACGGCGCTCCTCGCCGAGTCCACGGAGGCGCAAGCCAAGGCCGACGTAGCGCCGGTCGTCTTCGAGTTCCTGCGGCAGGCGCTGTGGGCGGTGGTGAACGACGGCGGCACCGGCAAGGGCGCCATGCTGCCCGGTCTCAACATCGCGGGCAAGACGGGGACCGCGCAGACGCGCGAGTTCAAGGACGACGCGGACCGGAAGCGCCGCGATGGCGACAACGCGTGGTTCGCCGCGTTCGCGCCGGCCGACGACCCCCAGGTCGTCGTGGTCGTCTTCGCGGAGCGGGCCGGCCTGGGTGGCCAGGTCGCGGCGCCCATCGCCCGGGAGATCTTCAAGGCCATCTTCCTCGAGAAGGTCGCATCGGCCGGACTGCCCGGCTGAGAGCTCGCGGGCATGTTCCGGATCGATCGCCGGCTGCTCCTCCACTTCGACTGGCTCCTGGTCGGCCTGGCCGCTCTCCTGATCGGCGCCGGGCTCCTCACGCTGGGGAGCCTCGTCCCGCGGCTGCTCATGCGCCAGCTCCTGTGGCTCGCGGTGGGCGGCCTCGGCGTCCTCGTCATCATCTCGATCGACTACCGGATCCTGGCGCGCTGGGCCTACATCGCCTACGGGCTGGGCCTCGCCGTCCTGGCCGCGGTCCTCGTCCTGGGCCGGGCGGCCCAGGGCGCGCGCCGGTGGCTCGCCATCGGGCCCCTGACGGTGCAGCCCTCCGAGCTGTTCAAGCTGATCATCATCGTGACCGTCGCCACCCATCTGGCGAGCCGCGAAGAGCACCGGCCTGGCTGGGACCGGGTGGTCCTCCCCCTGCTGCTCGTCGCCCCGGCGTTCCTGCTGATCGTCAAGCAGCCGGACCTCGGCACGGCCCTGGTGCTCTTCCCGGTCGTGGGGGCGCTCCTGTTCGTCGGCGGCGCCCGCTGGCGAGATCTGGCGATCCTGGCCGGGACCGGGCTGGCGGCAGCCCCGGCGCTCTGGTTCTTCCTTCGCGGGTATCAGCGCGAGCGGCTCCTGGTCTACGTCGACCCGTTCCGGGATCCGCTCGGCAGCGCGTGGAACGTGATTCAAGCCAAGATCACCATCGGCTCCGGTCAGCTCACGGGCAAGGGGCTCTTCGGCGGTACCCAGAGCCGGCTCGCTTTCCTGCCGGAGCGTCACACGGACTTCATCTTCGCCGCCTTTGCCGAGTCGTGGGGATTCGTCGGCGCCGTCGCGCTCCTGGCCGTCTACGGGCTGCTCGCGATGCGGGGGCTGGAGGTGGCGGCCACCGCGCGGGATACGCTCGGGAGCCTGCTCGCGACCGGCGCCACCGTGCTGCTCGTGAGTCAGGCGCTCGTCAACATCGGCATGGTGACGGGCCTGCTCCCGATCGTCGGGATTCCGCTCCCCATGGTCAGCTACGGCGGCTCGGCCCTCTTGACGGCGTTGGGCGCCGTCGCCTTGATCGAGAACGTGCGGATGCGCCGGTTCGCCTGAGCCATGCCCGTGCTCTCTGACGTCGACTGCCCGGGAGTCCCCCGCCGCGGCTCGCGCGCGGCGCCGTGGCCTCCCGGGAGGCCCCGCCGGGCCGGTGAGCCCGTCCGGCCCGGGCCCGGCGGGGACGCGGGCGCGGCCTGGGCTCGAGCGCGGCGCCATCCCGGGGGAGCGAGTCTCACATGCCACGGACAATCGTCATCAATGCCGGGATCAGCGAAACCCGGGTCGCCGTCGTCGACAGCGGCCTGCTCAGCGATCTCTCGCTGGAGCGCAAGCGCCATCGCTCCATCGTCGGGAACGTCTACAAGGGCGTCGTAACCAACGTCCTGCCGGGCATGCAGGCCGCGTTCGTCGACGTCGGCCTGGCCAAGGACGCCTTCCTCTACGCCGGCGACTTCACCGCCAATGTCGGCGAGTACGAGCGCATGATGCTCGCCGATGATGAGGCGGACATCGAGCTCGAGGAGCCCCCCGAGCGCGAGCGGCGCGAGATCGCCCCCATCGAGGACGTCCTGCGCAAGGGCCAGGAGATCCTCGTCCAGGTCTCCAAGGAGTCGCTGGGGACCAAGGGCGCTCGCATCACCTCCTTCATCAGCCTGCCCGGCCGCTACCTCGTCTACATGCCGCAGGTGAACCACGTCGGGGTCTCGCGGCGGATCCGCGACGCCGTCGAGCGCGACCGCCTCCGCCGGCTCATCAAGGCGATCCGGCCGCCGGCCGGCGGCGGATTCATCATCCGAACGGTGGGCGAGGGCAAGGGCGAGGAGGAGTTCCGAGCCGACATCGAGTTCCTGATGCGCCTCTGGCAGCAGATCCAGGCGCGCTTCGCCCAGGCTCCGCCCCGCTCGGTGCTCCACGAGGAAGGCGACCTGATCTTCCGGGTCGTCCGGGACCTGTTCACGGCCGACGTCGAGGAGATCATCATCGATGCCGAGGCGGAGTATCGCCGCGCGCTGGAATACGCGCAGAGCCTGGTTCCGGTCCTGGCCCACCGGGTCCACCTCTACGAGGGCCGGGAGCCCGTCTTCGAGGCCCGCGGGATCGAGAAGGAGATCGAGAAGGCGCTCCGCCGAAAAGTCTGGCTCAAGTCCGGCGGCTACCTGGTCGTCGACCAGACGGAGGCCCTCGTCTCCATCGACGTCAACACCGGCAAGTACGTCGGCAAGCGCGACTTCGAGGAGACGATCCTGAAGATCAACCTCGAAGCCGTCAACGAGGTGGTCCGCCAGATCCGCCTTCGCGACCTGGGCGGGATCATCATCATCGACTTCATCGACATGGAGCGCGAAGAGCACCGCCAGCAGGTCTTCCGTGCCCTGAAGCGGGCGCTGGGCGAGGACAAGTCCCGGACGAACGTGCTCGAGATCTCCGAGCTCGGCCTGGTCGAGATGACACGCAAGCGGGTCCGCCAGGGACTCCAGTCGCTCCTCATGCACCAGTGCCCCACCTGCAAGGGCACCGGCGTGGTGAAGTCGCCGGGGGCGATCACGGCGGAGATCTACCGGAAGATCCAGGCGGCGGCGGCTGACGTCGGGGGCCAGGAGGTCCTGATCCGGGTCAACCCGGACATGGCCGCTCACTTCGAGGAGGCCGAGGCGGAAGGTCTCGAGATCCTGCAGCGTCGGATCCAGCGGAAGGTGACGGTCCAGGCCGTCCAGACGCTCCACAAGGACGAGTACGAGATCATCACCCGATAGTTCATCGGAGGGGGCCTCGCCGGCCCCCTCCGAGACCTCCCCCAGGAGGGTTACGGCGGCACAGCCGCCGCGCGGAGCGCTCCGATCCGGCCGTGAGATCTGAAGCCGCTTGGCGGCCTCTCAAGCGGCGGGGATAAGGGCGGTTGAGAGTCCGCGCGATTGCCCGATCTGGACGGTTCGACTATCCTACCTGCGTGGAGGGGAGAGTTCACCGTAACCACGTTTCCTGTCTAGAGCGCGGTGCCGCCGAACCCCCGCCGCGTCCGGGAGGCGAGCCGCACGCCGTCTGTCCCAGAACCGGGGCCCAAAGGACGTTCGCAGTCCTGCCCACCGGGGTGCCCACGCCTGAGGTGCTCGGGGAGAGACGCCGTACCGGGAGCGCCTGAAGAACCTTGATCCTCGCGGCGCCGCGGTGCGGGCAGGCGGGAACCGCTCCGCGGGAGCCGGCGCTTGACGAACGACGGATCTGGCGTAACATACCCCCCTAGGGTATCGATAAACCCCATGAACGCCGAATCGAAGGCGACGCTGCTCCGCCGGCTGCGGCGGATCGAGGGGCAGGTCCGCGGCCTCCAGCGCATGGTCGACCGGGAGGCTTACTGCGTGGACATCGTCCACCAGGTGGCCGCCGCTCGGGCCGCGCTCACCGAGGTGAGCCGGGCCCTGGTGGGCGGGCACGTCGAGCGGTGCGTGGTGGACGCCGTCCGCTCGGGAAGCCGGCGGGACCGGAACCGTAAGGTGGCCGAGCTCCTGGATGTTCTGGCGCGTCTCGACGGGGGCTAAGGCGAAGGCGGATCGAGTGGCAACGCTGGCGGGGAGTGACCGGGTCCTCGTCTGGGGCGGCCTCACCGGCCTCACGCTCGGCGCGTGGGGCTACCTCCTCCACCTCCACCGGGGCATGGCGGGGATGGCCGCCGACGGGATGAGCGGCTTGCCCGGCATGACGCCGATGCTGGCCCCCTGGACCGCCGCCGACCTCGCCTTCACCTTCACGATGTGGGCGGTCATGATGGTGGGGATGATGCTGCCGTCGGCCGCCCCCGTGATCCTGCTCTTCGCGGCGGTGAACCGGAAGCGCCGCGAGCAGGGCGGCGTGGCGGTCCCGACCGCCGTCTTCGGCCTCGGCTACCTCGTGGTGTGGGGTGGCTTCTGCGTGGTCGCGACGAGCGCGCAGGAGGGCCTCCACACGGCGGCGCTGCTCTCGCTGGCCCTGGCGGCGGCCAGCCCCATCCTCGGCGGGGTGCTCCTGATCGGGGCGGGCCTGTACCAGCTCACGCCCCTGAAGCAGGTCTGCCTCGCCCACTGCCGGAGCCCGCTCGGCTTTCTCATGACCCAGTGGCGGGAGGGCTTCGGGGGCGCGTTCTGGATGGGGCTCCGCCACGGGGGCTACTGCCTCGGCTGCTGCTGGGTGCTGATGGGACTCCTCTTCGTGGCCGGCGTGATGAACCTCTTGTGGGTCGCCGCGATCGCCGCCTTCATCCTGCTCGAGAAGGCCGGGCCGGGCGGCGTCATGATCGGGCGCGTCGCGAGCGTCGTCCTGATCGTGGCCGGGCTCGCCGTGCTGGGTCAGGCCGTCCTGCGGATGTGACCGATGGCGACGACGTCCGGCTCCCGGGTCGACCTCGAGACGCTGACCGTGCCGGTCGCGGGCATGAGCTGCGCCGCCTGCGTGGGACGCGTCGAGTCCGCCCTCCGGAGCGTCCCCGGCGTCGTCGAGGCCTCGGTGAACCTCGCGAGCGAGCGGGCCCGGGTCGTGTTCCCGGGCGGCCGGGTGAGCGTGGAGGCCCTCCGCCGCGCGGTCCAGGCCGCCGGCTACGACATCCCGGCGACCGCCGGGGCAGCCAGCGAGGAGCCGGACCGCGAACAGGTGGCTCGCGGGCGCGAGATGGCCCGGCTCCGCCTGAAGGTCCTGGCCGGGACGCTCCTGTCCGTCCCCGTCCTCCTCGGCAGCTTTCCGCACCTCTTCCCCTGGGTGCCGGCGCCCTTCTCGGATCCATGGGTGCAGCTCGCCCTGACGGCGCCGGTTCAGTTCTGGGTCGGCGCGAGCTTCCATCGCGGCGCCGTCGCGGCGCTCCGTCACCGCACCGCCACCATGAACACCCTCGTCTCGCTGGGGACGAACGCGGCGTTCTTCGGGAGCGTCGCGGTGACGCTGTGGCCGCATACCCTCATGGCCGTCGGCGCCATGACCTACTACGACACGGCGGCCGTCCTGATGACGCTGATCGTGCTCGGCCGTTACCTGGAAGCCCGGGCCCGAGGGCGGACCTCCGAGGCGATCCGCGCGCTGGTGGGACTCCGGCCGAAGACGGCGCGGCTGGTCCGGGGCGATGCCGAGGTGGACGTGCCGCTCGACGCCGTCGTGCCCGGGAACCTCGTGCGGGTGCGGCCCGGCGAGAAGGTCCCGGTCGACGGCGCCGTCGTCGACGGCCGCTCGACCGTGGACGAGTCGATGCTCACCGGGGAAAGCCTGCCGGTCCCCAAGGGGCCTGGCGACCGGGTGATCGGGGCCACGCTGAACCGGACCGGCGCGTTCACCTTCCGGGCCGAGCGGGTCGGGCGCGACACGGTCCTCGCGCAGATCATCCGCCTCGTGGAGACTGCCCAGGGCTCGAAGGCGCCGATCCAGCGGCTGGCCGATCGGGTCGCGGCGGTGTTCGTGCCCATCGTGCTGGCCCTGGCGGCCGTCACCTTCGGCGTCTGGTGGGGCTGGGGGCCGGATCCCGCGCTCCTCTTCGCACTCTCGAACACCGTGGCGGTCCTGGTCATCGCCTGTCCGTGCGCGATGGGCTTGGCGACGCCGACCGCCATCATGGTGGGTACCGGCAAGGCCGCCGAGCACGGGGTCCTGATCAAGAGCGCCACCGCCCTCGAGCTCCTCCACCGGGTCCGGACGATCGTGCTCGACAAGACCGGGACCCTGACGCGCGGCCGTCCCGAGGTCACCGACGTCTTGCCGCGCGACGGCATGCCGGCCGCCGAGCTCCTCGCCCTCGCCGCGGCCGTCGAGCGGAGCTCGGAGCACCCGCTCGGCGAAGCGATCCTGGCGCGCGCGGCCGCCGAGGGCGCTCCCATGGCTGCCGCCGACGGCTTCGAGGCGCTGCCGGGCCACGGCGTCTCGGCGCGCGTCGCCGGCCATGCCGTGCTCCTGGGCCACGCCCGACTCCTGGGCGAGCGCGGGATCGCGCTCGACGGCCTCGGCAAGGAGGCCGAGCGGCTCGAGGCGGAGGGGAAGACCGCCGTCTTCGTCGCGGTGGACGGAGAGGTTCGGGGTCTCATCGCGGTTGCCGACGTGCTGAGGCCCGAGGCCGCGGCGGCCGTCGCCGCCGTCCGCCGGCTCGGGCTCGAGGTCGTCATGCTCACCGGCGACACGCGCCGGACCGCGCGGGCGATCGCGCGCCAGGCGGGCGTCGAGCAGGTTCTGGCCGAAATCCCACCCTCGGACAAGGCGGCCGAGGTCGCGCGGCTCCGGGCCGAGGGCCGGCTGGTGGCCATGGTGGGAGACGGGATCAACGACGCCCCGGCCTTGGCCCAGGCCGATGTCGGGATCGCGATGGGCTCGGGTACGGACGTCGCGCTCGAGGCGGCGGACGTGACGCTGCTCTCGGGAGACCTCCGGTCGCTCGTCACCGCCATCGAGCTCTCGCGCGCCACGCTCCGGATCATCCGACAGAACCTCGGCTGGGCCTTCGGCTACAACGTGCTCCTCCTGCCGGTGGCGGCCGGCGTCCTCTATCCGGCCTTCGGGGCCGGCGGCGTCCCGGCCGCGCTCCGTCCCGTACTCGGCGAGGCGGGGCTCCTGTCCCCCATCCTGGCGGGCGCGGCGATGGCGCTCTCCAGCGTGTCGGTCGTCACGAACTCCCTCCGGCTCAAGCGCTTCCGCCCAGCCGGGCGGCCTGACGCGTGAGGGCGCTGCCCTGGGACCGGGCCGCGGCCCGAGCAGCTCAAGGACGCAGGCCCGAGCCGGCGCGAGGCGTATGCCGCATACGTTGAGCGCCGGCGAGGGCCGAGGACGCCGAGATGCGACGGGCCCCGGCCCGGTCCGTCTGGTGCCCGTCGGCGTCGCGCTCGGCCTCACGCTCGGCGCGCTCCTCGGCACGCCGGCGCCGGCGGCCGCCTCCCACGTGGTGTCCGATGACTCGCTGCGGGGCAGCGTCGCCATGCCCGCGGTCGTCGCCGGCCCGGGCGGCCCGCACGTCCGCGTCGAGGTCCGCCGACCCGATGGTCGGCCCGCCTCCGATCTGGCGGTCCAGGTCGAGGCCTTCCACGGCTTCCTCGGGCGGGCCAGCGTGGTGCTCCGCCCGGACGGCCCGGGCGTCTACGCCGGCCGCGTCCCGGTCGACGGGAGCGAGGGACTGTGGCAGGGGGTCGTCCGCGTCGAGGGGGGGCCGCGCCGGCTCATCGCCGATATCGCCTTCACCGTCCGCCGGGACCTCGAGGCGGACGTCGCGGCGACACCGCGTCCGCTCGGCTTCCGCAAGGGCGGCCCGTGGACTCCGCGCCCCTGGCTCGATCACCTGGTGTGGGGCGGGGTGCTGGGCGGGCTCGTCCTGCTGGCGGCCGGGCTGGCCGGCCGGCCCTGGCCGACCGCCCGCTCCGGGCCGCGACTGGCGGTGCCGCTCTGGGTCACCGGCTTCGGGATCACCGGGGCGTTCGCCGGCGCCCTCGGGGCGTACTGGGACGTGGCGTGGCACGTGGACCGGGGCCGCGAGACCTTCTGGAGCCCACCCCATCTGCTGATCTACGGAGGCATCCTCTCGGTCGTCCTGTTCGTCCTCTTCGCCGTCGCCCTGCAGCCGGGCGACATCAGGCGTCGAGCCCTCGAGCACCGAGGGCTGCGCTTCACGCTGGGCGCCGGCGTCGCGACGCTCGCCTCCGCGCCCTTCGACGAGGCCTGGCACGCGCTGTTCGGACTCGACGTGTCGATCTGGTCGCCTCCGCACCTGCTGCTCCTCTTCGGCTCGGGGCTCTCGATGCTCGGCCTCGCCCTGATCCAGCTCGACCGCCAGGACCCGGCCGCACGCGCGAGGCGGCTCCGGAAGGTGCCGGTCACGCTCCTGGCGGGGGCGTCGCTCCTCATCGTCTCGATCTTCGTCCTCGAGTTCGAGTTCACGCTCCTCGAGCGCTGGCACGTCATGCTGGGCCGCCCCCGGGGCCTCTATCCGGCCTGCGGGACCGCGCTGACCCTGCTCGTCCTGGGCAGCGCCGCCTGGGTCGGCGGTCCCGGCGCCGCCTCCGCGGCGGCGGCCGTCGGCTGGCTCGGTCGCGTGGGCGTGAGCCTCGTCTTCCTGCCGTCGCTCGGCCGCACCGCGCCACTCCTCCCGCCGTTCTACCTCATTCCCGCCCTCGGGCTCGATCTCGCGCTCGCGCTCACCCCGGCCGGCTGGTCCCTGAGGCGACGCTTCGCCGTCGCCGGAAGCGTCGCGACCGTCCTGGCGTACCTGGCGCACAATCCCGTCGCCGGTCTCGTCGCGGCGCGGACCGTGCCGCCGGCGGAGCTGTGGGGCTGGTTCCCCGTCGGGCTGGCGGCGGGCGCCGCCGCCGCCGTCGTGGGCGCGCGGATCGGCACCTTCGCGCGCCCCGGCCCCGCGGGCGCGCCGTGAACACCGTGGTGCTCGGGGAGCCCCTCGCCCCCGAAGACGTGGTCGGTGTCGCGCGGGCGGGCTGGCCGGTGGCCCTCCCGGCCGAGACCGAGCGGCGCATCAGCCATGGCCGCGCCTTCGTGGATCGGCTCGCCGCGGGCGAGACGCCCGTCTACGGCATCACCACCGGGGTGGGAAAGCTGAAGGACGTCCTGATCCCCGCGCCCGAGCGCCGGGCGCTCCAGCTGAACCTGATCCGGAGCCACGCGGCGGGCCTCGGGCCGCCGATGGCGGTGGCGGAGACCCGGGCGATGTGGCTCTGCCTGGCGGCGTCGCTCGCGCGAGGCCACTCGGGCGTGCGCCCGGCCGTCGTCCGGCTCCTCGGCGACTGCCTGAACCGCGGCGTCACGCCCGTCGTCCCGGAGTGGGGCTCGCTCGGGGCCTCGGGCGACCTGATCCCGCTCGCCCACGCCGCGCTCGTCCTCGTCGGCGAAGGCGAGGCGTGGGTCGACGCGCGGCGCCTCCCCGGTGCCGACGCGCTCGCCGCCGCCTCACTCGAGCCCCTCACGCTGGAGGCGAAGGAAGGGCTCGCCCTCCTCAACGGGACCCATCAGATGGCGGGCACCGGGGCGCTCCTCCTGCACGACGCGGCCGCCGTGCTGCGATTGGCCGACGTCACCGGCTCGATGAGCCTCGAGGCCCTCATGGGGACGAACACAGCCGCCGATCCGCGGCTCCACGCCCTCCGGGCCCATCCCGGACAGGTGGCGGCCGCCGCCAACGTCCGGCGGCTCACCGCGGCGAGCGCGATCATCGCCTCCCACGCCGACTGCCACCGGGTCCAGGATGCGTACAGCCTCCGCTGCCTGCCTCAGGTCCACGGGGCCGCTCGCGAGGCCCACGCCTTCGCGCGCGCCATCCTCGCCCGGGAGCTGGCGAGCGTCACTGACAACCCGCTCATCTTCCCCGACGACGAGCACGTGCTCCCGGGTGGCAACTTCCACGGCCAGCCCCTCGCGCTCGCCTTCGACGCGCTCGCCATCGGGCTGGGGTACCTCGCCGGCATCGCCGAGCGGCGCATCGACCGGCTGGTGAACCCCCTCGTGTCGGAGCTGCCCGCCTTCCTGGCAGCGGACGGCGGCCTTCGGTCCGGGTACATGCTCGCGCAGTACCAGGCGGCGGCGCTCGCCTCCGAGGTCAAGACGCTCGCCCACCCGGCTTCGGCCGACTCGATCCCGACCTCGGGGAATCAGGAGGACTTCGTCTCCATGGGGGCGGCCGCGGTGCGGAAGTGCCGCCAGGTCCTGTCCCGGGTGCGAGCCGTCCTCGCGATCGAGGCCGTGTGCGCGGCCCAGGCGCTCGACTTCCGGGCGCCGCTCCGGCCGGGCCGGGGGAGCGCCGCTGCGCAGGCGGCGATCCGGGCGCGGGTGCCGCCGCTGACCGAGGATCGCGTCTTACGCGACGACTTCATGGCGGCTCTCGGGCTGGTGGAGGACGGAAGCCTCCTGGCCGCCGTCGAAGCCGCCGCCGGCCCGCTGGACTGAGAGGCCCCGTGGTGCCGTCGTCCCCGTACCTCGCCGACGCCGATCGCTACGAGCGCGCGATGCACGGATGGGTGGACGTCCCCGAGGACGCCGCCTTCGCCATCACCGTGCGGATCGCCGATCCCTGGGTCGGCGTCGAGCTCGCCGCGGTGACGACGCCCTCGCCGGAGTACGCGATTCGCGCCGCGCGCGGGCGCGTCCTGGTGGGGCCGGTGGAGCGCATCGACCCGGCTCTCGGCGAGGCCATGACGGGCCTCGGCGGGATTCCGATGACCCCCGGGTACAGGCGGAAGGTGAGCGAGGTGGCCGGGGGCCGGCCGGGGGCCTCCTACTTCGTGGACGCCGCCATCGAGGTGGCCCGGCTCGCGCGGCAGGTGACGCGGCTTCCGGACGACGTGGTCGCGCGGCACCTCCCCGAGGGCCCCGTCGGCGCCTGGCGGCTCGACATGCAGGGCTGGGTCGATCTCCCGTCCTCGTGCTACACCTACCGCCCGGCATCGGAGCGGCTCTTCGCGGAGCGTCACGTCGCGGCGCCGATTCCGCCGATCCTGTATCACCCGCCGCGCGGCGCTCAGCGCGTCTTCAACCGGACGAAGGTGGCGCGGCTCGAGCGGCGCGTGGATCAGCTTCTCCTCAGCCACGCCATGTTCGACGAGGTCCACTCGTTCCAGATCTGGTACGTCGTGGATGCCGAGGGGACGGTCGTCGACGCCGGCTCACGCACCCCGCGCCTGCCGTACGTGGGGATCTGTGACGACGCGCAGGTCCGCGTGAGGGAGCTCATGGGGCAGCGGCTGGACACGGGGCTGCGGAAGCGTCTCGGCGGGCTGGTGGGCGGGACGAGCGGCTGCGCTCAGCTTTACGACCTGACCGCCGACCTCCTCCGACTCGTCACCCTCGCCTGAGTTGAATCGGAGGGGGTGTCAGAACACCCCCTCCGAGACCTCCCCCGAGGATCGTTGCGGCGGCAAAGCCGCCGCTCGAAGCGGACCATCCCATCGCGGGGTGGTCAAAGCTGAGCGGGAGGGTCTTGCCCAGCGTGTTGTTTCACGGCGCCTGACGCGGCCTCCGTGAGACGAAGGGCGCTTTCCACTCGGTCCCCCGAGGTGTCCCTGCCGGCAGGGGCTTGAGACGCCGACGCCCCCGGAGGCGGGGGCGTCGGTCCCCTGACCGGCGCCGCGTTGGTCGGGAGCGCGTCACACAGTCAGGCAAGCGTGAGAAGCTCTCGACGAGGAAAGAGCAACCGGCGTGCCTGCATGACCCGCCCACCGGAACGTCGAGAGATCGCGGTGTTAGCGGACGGGGATGCGTCCGGGGACGGTGGCCGCGGGGGATATCCCCCGCCGCCCGGGCAAATGCCCGCCCGCGGTCAGACAGCTCGCGCGAGGACCCGCTCGAGGACGCGGTCCTCGCCGAATCCCGGAAGGTCCCGGCCACGGGCGCGGAACTCGGTCAGCGCCCTTTCCGGGCAGAGTCCCACGAGCTCGCACCGGCGGATCGCGATGCCGCGACGCGCGGCCTCCTGGGTCACGGCCTGGAGGGCGGCCCAGAGCGAGGTCCGCCCGAGGTCGGTCAGATTCATCGAGACCTGGGTGCATCCCCGGCTCGCGAGCCGGACGCCCATCGCCTGGATACCGGGGAGCCCGCCCGCCGACGCCCGCACGGCGCGGGCGATGGCGCGCGCCGCCGCGAGATCGTCGGTGTCCAGCCACACGTTGAACGCGACGAGCGGCTCTCGGGCGCCCACGGCGGTGGCGCCGCTTCGTGGGACGAAGCTGGCCGGGCCGGTGTCGGGCGCGGCCGCGGGGTCGGCGAGCCGGGCGGGCAACCCTTCGTACTGGCCGAGCCGGATCTGGGGGAGCTCGCGCCGCTCGGGGCGGCGCGCCGCCGCGCCGTAGAAGAAGACCGGAACGCCGGTCTCTGCCGCGAAGGCCAGGCCGAACCGATGCGCCGCTGCGATCGCGTCGGCCATCGTACACCCGTCGAGCGGGACGAACGGCACCACGTCCACCGCGCCGATCCGCGGGTGGACGCCCGCGTGGGCGCGCATGTCGATCCGGGCCACGGCCTCGCGCCCGGCCGCCAGCGCCGCCTCGACGACCGCCTCCGGCGGGCCGGCGAGGGTGAAGACGGCGCGGTTGTGGTCGGGGTCGGCGTGCCGATCCAGGAGCCGTACCGTGGCCACGCGCTGGATGGCGCCGGCGATGGCGTTCAGCACCTCGGCGTCCTTGCCTTCGCTGACGTTGGGGATGCACTCGAGGAGCCCGAGCATCGTCCCCGATCATAGCAACGATGGGACGGGAGCGCGCGCCGGAGGCGCACCCGATACGCTATACTGGGACCGCTCGTGGCCCCGCGAGGGCGCGGACCGATCGAGCGACGCGAGCGCTCCCATCCAGAGGAAACGAGGTCTCCATGTCCAGCAGGACCCCCGACGCGTCGGACGCGCTCGATCCCGAGGTGAGCCGCCTCGCCCCCCAGCTCTCCTCGGTCCGGCGGACGATCCACCAGTACCCCGAGCCGGGCTTCGCCGAGGTCCGGACGGCCGCCCTCGTCGCCGAGCGCCTGCGGGCGCTGGGGCTCGACGTGCGCACCGAGGTCGCCAAGACCGGCGTGGTCGGACTGCTCCGGGGCGCCGGTCCGGGCCGGACCCTCCTCCTGCGGGCCGACATGGACTGTCTGCCGGTCGAAGAGGCGACCGGGGCGCCCTATGCCTCGCGGCACCCGGGACAGATGCACGCCTGCGGGCACGACGGCCACGTGGCCATGCTGCTCGGCGCCGCCGAGGTCCTCGCGGCGCGGCGCCAGCGGCTCGCCGGCGCCGTGAAGTTCGTCTTCCAGCCGGCCGAGGAGGGGCCGGGGGGCGCCGAGCCGATGATCCAGAGCGGCGTGCTCGACGGCCCGCCGGTGGACGCGGCGGTAGGACTCCACCTTCTCAACGACTACCCGGTCGGCACCATCGCCCTCCGGCCGGGGCCGATCATGGCGGCGACCGATCGGGTCTCGCTCGTCGTTCGAGGCCGCGGGGGACACGGGGCCGCCCCCCATCAGACGATCGACGCGATCCTGGTCGCCGCTCACCTGGTGACGGCGCTCCAGGCGATCTCGTCGCGCGAGGTCGCGCCCACGACGCCGGTGGTGGTCACGATCGGCACCATCCAGGGCGGCTTCCGCTACAACGTGATCGCGCCCGAGGTCGCGCTGACCGGGACCGTGCGCAGCTTCGACCCCAAGCTCCGCCAGGAGCTGCCGGGCCGCATCGAGCGGATCGCCCGCGGGGTCGCGGCCGCCTTCGGCGCCGAGGTCGAGGCGGACTACGACTTCGGGTACCCGTCGACGGTGAACGATCCCGCGATGACGGACCTCGTGCGCCAGGCGGCGGTGACGGTCGTCGGGGAGCGTGGGATCGTCGTTCCGGACCTCCTGATGGGGGGCGAGGACATGTCGTACTTCCTCGAGGCGGTCCCGGGCTGCTTCGCCTTCGTCGGCTCGGCGAACCCCGAGCGGGGGCTGAATCACCCGCACCACTCGCCGGGGTTCGACTTCGACGAGGCCGCCCTGCCGATCGGCGTGCAGGTGCTGGTGCGCACCGCCGAGCGCTACCTGGCGCCGTGACGAGACCCGTCGCCTCCGCATGACTCTGTTGCCGGTCGGGAAGCTTCCCGCCGCGTTGCTGGCGGGTCTCTTCGACAAGCACGTGACGCTCGACGAGCGGGTCGTCCTCGGCCCCCGCATCGGCGAGGACGCCGCCGTCATCGACATGGGCGACCGCTACCTCGTCGCCACGACCGACCCCATCACCTTCGTGACCGAGGACCTCGGCTGGTACGCGCTCGTCGTGAACGCGAATGACCTCGCCGTCCGGGGGGCGCCGCCGCGCTGGTTCCTGGCCACGTGCCTGCTCCCGGAGGGCCGGACTTCCGAGGACTCGGTCGAGGAGCTCTTCGGACAGCTCGGCGCCGCCTGCCGGGATCTCGGCGTCTCGCTGGTGGGCGGCCACACCGAAGTCACTCATGGTCTCGACCGGCCGATCGTCGTCGGCACCATGCTGGGCGAGGTTGCCAAGGACCGTCTCGTCACGACCAGCGGGGCCCGGCCGGGCGACGCCCTGCTCCTCACCAAGGGGATCCCGCTCGAGGGGACCTCGATCATCGCCCGGGCCCGGGCGGCCGAGCTCCGGGCGCGCGGCTACGCCGACGCGGTCCTGGCCCGCGCGCGCGGGTACCTGGGGCAGCTGTCCGTCGTGCCGGAGGCCGGTCTGGCGGCCGACCTGGCGCCGCTTCACGCCATGCACGATCCGACCGAGGGCGGGCTCGCCACCGCGCTCTGGGAGCTCGCGGACGCCGCCGGGGTCGGCCTCGCCGTCGAGGCCGAGCGGATCCCGCTCCTCCCCGAAGGTCGGGCCCTCTGCGGGGAGTTCGGGCTCGATCCCCTCGGGACGATCGCGTCCGGCGCCCTGCTGATCGCCCTCGGGCCGGCGGACGCCGGAACCGTGCTCCACGCGTGCGCGCGCGAGGGGATCGATTGCGCGTTCATCGGCCGAGTGGTTCCTCGGGAGGCGGGGGTCACGCTGGCCGCCGGCGGTCGCGCGCGCGAGATGCCCCGCTTCGACCGGGACGAGATCACCCGCCTGTTCACCTGAGAGCCCGTGACGGAATCCAGACTCCAGGAAGCGATCGAGCGACCGCGCTTCATCCAGGGCCGGATGCGCCCGACCGATCCGGATGACCGGCTCCGGATCGAGGCACGGGTGGGCCCCCGCGTCCTGGCGACACTCCGCCGCCGCGGCCACCCCCTCGACGTCGTGGCCGACTGGGCGGTGACGATGGGGCACGCCCACGCCCTCACGGTTCGGCGGGACGTCGGCCGCCGTCTGCTGGCCGGGGGCGCGGATCCGCGGGGCGACGGCGTCGCCCTGGCCTACTAGGAGGACGAGGCCGTGGCGCTTGCCGTCCGGGACATCATGTCGACCGACCTGGTGACCGTCAGCCCCGAAGAGTCCGCCCGCCGGGCCTACGAGCTGATGCGCGACCGCCGCATCCGGCATCTGCCCGTGCTGGCGGAGGGACGGCTGGTGGGCATCCTCTCCGACCGCGACCTCCGCCCCGTCCTGCTCGCGCCGGGGCTGGCCCACGCCACGGTCGCCGAGCTGATGAGCGAGCACCTCACGACGATCCGCCCCGACACGCCGGTCGAGGACGCGGCGAGTCTCCTCGTGGTCAAGAAGATCGGCTGCCTCCCCGTGGTCGACGGCGACCGGCTCGTCGGCATCGTCACCGAGACGGACCTGCTGGCGGTGCTCGTGGAGCTGCTCGGGCTCCTCGCCCAGTCCACACGCCTGGACGTCGCGGTGCCGGGAGGCCCCGACGCCTACGAGAAGGTCGTCGACATCATCCGCCGGAACCAGGGCCAGATCATGAGCGTCGGCGCGGTGCCGGGAACGGCCGGCGAGACGATCTTCAGCGTGCGGCTTTCGCCGTGCGATCCGCGACCGATCGTCGGGGCGCTCACGCGCGCGGGCTTCCGGGTGCTCTCCCCCCGGCTCGGGAGCTGAGCCCTGGCGAGCTGCTGACCTGATGCCGCTCCGGCTCCGCCGCAGCCTCCTCTTCGTCCCGGGAAGCACGCCCGAGCGGATCGCCAAGGCGATCGCCACCGAGGCCGACGGAGTGATCCTCGACCTCGAGGACGCGGTGGCGCCGGTCCAGAAGCCCCAGGCCCGCGAGTGGGTCGTCGCCGCGCTCCGGCGGGTGGACTTCCGGGGCCACGAGCGCGTCGTGCGCGTGAACCCGCTGGAGGGCCCCTACGGCCGGGACGATCTGGCTGCGGTCGTGCCGGCGGCGCCCGACGCGCTCCTCCTGCCGAAGGCCGGATCGGCCGCGGAGCTCCGCCGCATAGACGACGAGGTGACCCGGCTCGAGCGCGCGGCGGGGTTCGAGCCCGGGCGCATCCGGTTCCATCTCCTCATCGAGACGGTGGTGGGCGTGCTCGACGTGGCGGCGCTCGCCCGGGGCTCGCCGCGGAACGCCGCGCTCTTCTTCGGCGCCGGTGATCTCGTCCGCGAGACGCGCGGGCGGCTGGTGCCGAGCCGCGCCTCCGAGCTCTACGGGCTGAGCCAGGTGCTCTTCGCCGCCCGGGCGGCTGGCCTCGATGCGCTCGACACGCCCTACTTCGAGCTCGGGAATGCCGCCGGGCTCGAGGCGCACACCCGCTTCGCCGCCGACCTCGGGTACGACGGGAAGGCGGTGATCCATCCCAAGCAGATCGAGGTGGTCAACCGGCTCTTCACGCCCTCCCCGGAGGCCATCGCCGAGGCCCGGCGAGTGGTCGCCGCGTACGAGGAGGCGGAAGCGGCCGGCGCCGGCGCCCTCAGCCTCGGCGGCCAGTTCATCGACGCGGTCCACGTCGCCATCGCCCGGGAGACCCTGACCCGGGCGCGGCTGGCCGGCGTGGAGGGGTAACCCGGCGCCCCGTCGCGTGGCCCCGCGCCACCCGAGGCGGCGCAGGCCTCGCCGGCCGTGCCGCCCGGGTTGTCGGGCCGAGGACTCTCTGATAGGCTGTGAGGGTTCTCATGGGCCCCGCCTCTGATCCGATCGAGACTCTCTGCGCGCTGGATCCCGCCGGGCGCGGCATCGCCCGGCTGCTGCTCCCCGGGGCCATGGCGGGAGCGGCCAAGAGCCTGGCCGGCGCCGCGCGGGTGGCGCTCGTGACCGGCTTCGTCCCAAAACGGGAGTGGGGATGTGAGACCGACGGGCCCTCGGGCACCGTCGTCCTGGGGCGGGGGCTGCGCGCGCTCGGAGCCGAGGTCGTCTACCTGGCCGATCCTCCGGTGCTGCCGATCCTGGAGGCGTGCTTGAAGGTCCTGCGGGAGCCCCTGGACCTCGTCGCCGTGCCGGCGGAGCCGGTGGCGGCCGTCGCCGAAGCCCGGCGCGCCCTCGGGACCTTCCGCCCCTCCCACCTCGTCGCCGTCGAGCGACCCGGGCGGGCGGCGGATGGCGACTACTACAACGCGCGCGGCGGGTCCGTCGCGGCCTGGAACACCCCGCTCGACGCCCTCTTCCGCGGCCGGCGAGCCGGGACGGTGACCGTGGGCATCGGAGACGGCGGGAACGAGATCGGGATGGGGCGCGTGCGCGCCCGCGTCGGCCGCGACGTCGCGCTCGGCGCGCGGATCGCGTCGGTGGTGCGGACGGATCACCTGATCGTGGCCGGGACCTCGAACTGGGGCGCCTGGGGCCTGACCGCGCACCTCGGTCTCCGGACCGGGCGCGACCTCCTCCACACCCCCGACGAGGAAGGGCGGCTGACCCGCGCCATGGTGGCGGCGGGCGGCGTGGACGGGCTCACCGGGGCGGCCCGACCGAGCGTGGACAGCATGCCGCTCAGCCTGCACCAGACGCTCCTCGGCACGCTGCGGGAACTGACCGAACACCTTCGAGAACGGCGCGGGCGGGCGCCTCGGGCGACCTCGACCTGAAGGGAGACGACATGGCGGAGACGCTGCTGGAACGCTACCGGAAGACCCGGCCCGGCTCGTGGGCGCGCTGGGAGCGCGCCTGCCGCGTGATCCCGGGCGGGATCACCCACGACAGCCGGCACCTGACGCCCTTTCCCCTCTACGTGAGCCGGGCGGCCGGACCACGGAAGTGGGACGTGGACGGGAACGAGTACATCGACTACTGGATGGGGCACGGCGCCCTCTTCCTCGGCCACGCCCACCCGACGCTCGTCGAGGCGGTCCATGCCCAGATCGGGCGCGGGACGCACTACGGGGCCTGCCACGAGCTCGAGGTCGAGTGGGCGGAGTGGATCACGCGGATCGTCCCGTCGGCCGAGCTGGTCCGCTTCACCATGACCGGCACCGAGGCGACGCACCTGGCGATCCGGCTGGCCCGAGCGGCGACCGGACAGCCGAAGCTCGTGAAGTTCACCGGCCACTTCCACGGCTGGGCCGACGGCGTGTCGGCCGGGGTCAACCCGCCCTACGAAGTCCCGATGTCCGCCGGCATCCCCGGCCCGGTCCTCGGCGAGGTGCTCCTCGCCCCGGCGAACGACATCGGCGCGCTGGAGCGGCTGGTGGCGAGCCGCCAGGACGTCGGGGCGGTCATCCTGGAGCCGAGCGGCGCCCAGGCCGGGACGGCCCCCATCGACTCCGGGTTCCTCAAGGACCTCCGGCAGCTCACGGCCGACCGCCGGATCGTCCTCATCTTCGACGAGGTCATCACCGGCTTCCGCTACGCCCCGGGCGGCGCCCAGGAATACTACGGCGTCACGCCCGACCTGACGACCCTCGCCAAGATCGTCGCGGGCGGCCTCCCCGGGGCGGCGGTCTGCGGCAAGCGCGAGCTGGTGAGCCTCATGGCCTTCGGCGCCGACGCCCAGTGGAATCGCACCCAGCGCGTCGCGCAGAACGGGACGTTCAATTCGAACCCCCTCTCGGCGGCGTCCGGCATCGCCATGCTCTCGCAGATCGCCGACGGGAAGCTCCACGAGACGGCCAACGCCCGCGGGGCCGAGCTGCGCCAGGCCCTCAACGAGGTCTTCCGCAAGGCCGGAACCCCGTGCGTCGCCTACGGCGATGTCTCGATCTGTCACATCTCGCTCGAGGGGCCCCCGGGCCGGGAAGGCCCCCCGAAGAACCCGGCGCTCTACCACAAGTGGCGCTGTGCGCTGATCCTCCACGGGGTGGACATGTCGGCCTACCACGGCTGGGTCTCCACGGTCCACGGCGAGCGCGAGATCGAGGAGACGGCCCAGGCAGTGGCTCGCGCGGTCGCGGACCTGCAGGCAGAAGGGGCACTCTAGGGCAGGATGCTGCCGTAGAGGCGGATGCTCCCGGCCGAAGACAAGCACCGCGAGCTGCGACGGATCTACGACCTCGCGCGCGAGGCGGAGGTCTTCGAGGGTGGCGTCACCTTCCAGGATGACGCCGACATCCTGATCGTCGGGAACTGGGCTCTGCTCGCGTACGACGAGGAGGACGAGCTGGCGTTGTCCTTTCACCTGAACGCCCACCCGGTCGAAGTGGCGCGGCTCACCCGCTTCCTCGTCGAGCACGACGTGGAGTTCGTCCTCTACGAGGCGTTCGTCGTCAACGACCGCGACGAGATCGTGTTCGAGTCGGACCTCCCGGACGGGGCGCCGTGACGCCCGGCGTCCGGGTGCTCGGCGGGCTCGCGCTGGCCGGCCTCGTGCTCGGCGCCGCGGCCTGGCTGGCCGTGGGACAGCCGGCCCGGCCGACCCGGGAGGCCCATCCCGGCAAGGCCGACTTCGACCGATACTGCGCGAGCTGCCACGGCGAGGGCGGCAAGGCCGACGGTCCCGCCGCCGCGGCCCTCCCGGTGAAGCCGCCACCGTTCACCGACGGGCGGATCCTGAACCCGCTGCCCGACGACTTCCTCTTCAAGGTCATCAGCGAGGGGGCCGGCTCGGTCGGGCTGGCGCCGCAGATGCCGGCCTTCCGGCCCCCGCTCACCGACCGCCAGATCCGCGACATCATCGCCTACGTGCGGACCTTCGCCGATCCGCCCTACCGGCCCGAGCCGGCCCCGGCCGTGGCGCAAGTGGCGGCGCCTCCTCAGCAGCCCATCGAGTTCAGCCACGTGATCCACGCCGGGTCCTACCGGATCGACTGCCAGTACTGCCACGCCGACGCCCGCCGGTCTCCCTACGCGGGCCTCCCGTCCGTCGAGCGCTGCATGGGATGCCACAAGATCGTGGCCGCCCAGGGCAATCCCGAGGTCCAGAAGCTCCACGGGCACTGGAAGGACAAGCGGCCGATCGAGTGGGTACGGATCCACAAGGTGCCCGGCTTCGTGTACTTCCCGCACAAGCGTCACATCGCGGCCGGCCTCGCCTGCCAGACCTGTCACGGCCCGGTCGAGCGGATGCAGCGGGTGGCCCAGGTGGCCCCCCTCACGATGGGCTGGTGCATCGACTGCCATGCCCAGAGGAAGGGCCCGCTCGACTGCGTCGTCTGCCACCACTAGTTGCTCGGGGGGTCTCGGAAGCCCCCCCGATACCGGTTGCGGCGGCACAACCGCCGCACGGAGCGCTGCCCGACGCACTCGCCCGGAAATACCCGCAAGCGGGCCGTGAGTGGGCGTGGCAGCGGTGTTTCCCGCGACGCGCAGGCCGGCACATCCTGAACCGTGGGCCGGCCGCCGTCCGCAGTCCGGCCGACCGGCGTTCACCCCATGATGGTCCCGAGCGCAACGCCCAGGCGCTCCGCCTCTCCCGTGTTAGGCTGCAGCGCCTCGCCGCGTAACCGGGCACGAACCCATGTGGCTCGTTCACCCCAAGTCCGTGCCAGATCAGGTGATAGCAGGCTGAACCCGTCGCCCCGGCCGGCGTGATAGACTGCGAAAGTCCGCCGTATTGGGGGTGTTATACAGTTCTGTCTAACTCACGTTAGGCACACAGGAAGAAGATGAGCACTGGCCCACAGACTCCCGGCGTCGAGGCATACTACGACACGCTGCAGAAACTCTTTCACCTTCAGTCACAGGTCTTGAGTGGAGTCCTCCCTCACTACGGCGAACGTGGAGCAAACGATGAGGAACGCGCGCGTGACTTCCTCTCCAAGGTCCTCCCGAGGAAGTTCTCCGTCGGAACCGGGTTCATCGTCTGCTCGGCTCCAGACCTGCCACCGAGCAGCCAGACCGATATCGTGATCTATGACGAGATACACAACTCTCCGCTGCACCGCGAGTTGTCTGCGTACGTGTACCCAGCCGAGATGGTCTATGGGACGGTCGAGGTCAAAGCCACGCTCCGCTCCGGAGACCTAAAGAAGATCCTCGAAGATGTTCAGAGGGTCCGCGCCATGGCTAAGCACCGATGGTATGTGCGCTACCTGTCCAGACCGAGGGACCCAGCGCGCCCGACTGAGCTTGTTGTAGTGCCCGACGAGTTCACGATCTCCGCTCCCCCGTCCCGGAGCTTCGTGTTTGCTTTCTCTCAGGAAGGTTGGAGTAGCATCGAGGGCCTGGCCGACAGCCTCACGAGGGCCACGCGCGAAGTACCAGCGCACCTGCACGGCCTGGTCGTCCTAAGCGACAACTGGTATCTGGCTCAAGAAGCGTATGCTGGCCGCGACCCCAGATACTACACGTCCACGAAGAATGCGCTCCTCCAGTTCGTCAACGGTCTAGTGCATAGTCTTGCTAGCTTGCCAATGTTTCAGTGTTCGATCGACAAGTACCTCGGGGCGCGTGGTGCCTAACCCGCATTATGCGTGAAAGATGAAACAAAGGAGCCACCGAGCCCCTCAACGGTGCTATAGAAGCGGTGATGAGGCGCTTCGACACCGAAACGCGAGGAGGCTCGATGGCTACAGACTGTATACCTCAGGTGACCTTCGAGTTCCAAGGGGTGCCGCAGCCGATCATGGCGCGGTTCGACCAGGCTCACGCGAGCTCGGATGGCGGGGCCCTGCTGCTCAAGGCCCTCGACGACCGGCTGGGGGTGACGGAGCGGCTGGCCCACAGCGTGAGGGATCCACGGCAGCCCGGCAAGGTCGAGCACGAGCTGATCGAGCTGGTGCGGCAACGCGTCTACGGGATCGCCTGCGGGTATGCCGACTGCAACGACGCCGCGCGGTTGGCCGAGGACCCGGTCCACAAGCTCCTGCTCGAGCGGGATCCCCTCGCCGGGCCCGCCCTGGCTTCCCAGCCCACCCTCTCCCGCTTCGAGAACGCGGTGGGCTGGCGGGAGCTCTACCTGGCGAGCGTGGGCCTGGCCGACTTGGTCATCGAGCACCATCGCGCGCGGCTGAAGGGGCGCGCCCGCCGCATCACAATCGACCTCGATCCGACCGACGATCCCACGCACGGGCAACAGGAGTTCACCTTCTTCAATGGCCACTACGACACGTGGTGCTACCTGCCGCTGGCGGCGACGCTGACGTTCAACGCCGAGCCGACGCAGTATCTGGTCGCCGCCGTGCTGCGGCCGGGCAACAGCCCGGCCAAGCGCGGCGCCATCGGCCTGCTGACACGGCTGGTGCCCCGCCTGCGCGCCGCCTTTCCGCGGGCCATCGTCCGGGTCCGGCTCGACGGAGGCTTTGCCAGCCCCGAGGTGTTGGACTTCTTGGACGCCGAGGCCGACGAGTACGTAGTGGCCATGGCGAGCAATGTCCGCCTGGTCAAGCGCAGCCGCCGGTTGATGGGCCGGGCCCGAAGGCTCTCCCAGGCCAGTGGCCAGACCGAACACCTCTTCGGCGAGACGCGGTACGCGGCCCGCAAGTGGACGCGCAAGCGGCGGGTGATCATCAAGGCCGAGGTGGTGCGGCATCCCGAGCGCGCGTCCAAGAACAATCCTCGCTTCGTCGTCACGAACCTCCCCGACCCGCCGGAGGTGGTCTACCAGGTCTACTGCGCGCGCGGCGACATGGAGAACCGGCTCAAGGAGCTGCATCACGGGCTGGAGATGGATCGGACGAGCTGTCATCGGTTCACGGCCAATCAGTTCCGGGTCCTCCTGACGGCCGCGGCGTACATCCTGTTCCAGACCCTGCAGGCTCATGCCCAGGGCACGGCGTGTGCCGACGCGCAGGTCAGCACCCTGCGCGAGCGGCTGCTCAAGCTGGCGGCCTGGGTCGAGCGCTCGGCGCGGCGCATCGTGCTGCATCTGCCCACCACGTACCCCTGGCTGACGACCTGGCGGCAGATCGCCGTGGCCGTCGGCGCGGCGCCCGCCTAAGCTCGGCCGTCCGCCCGAGCCACTCGGAAACCGCCGGACACCCATCTCTCCGCGACCCTCTGGAGTACCTGGCATGAGCGCTCCCCAGCGGTTCGCCCCTTGCGTGGCGGCGATTCCTCGCCGCCCGACCATTCGGAGTGGGCTCATTCGCGCTCTACAAGGCCGTGACGGGCGTGGACGCCAGGCAAAACGCCGGTTCACGCATAATACGGGCTA
>DASYQW010000134.1 GCA_036005065.1 Candidatus Methylomirabilota bacterium
CGCTGCGGTGGGGGGCTCCGCCCCCCTCCGACGGCCCTCCCGGCGAAGCCGGGCCGTTCGCCATTCGGCGAACGGATCGGGCCTGCCTCCCCCCGGAGAAGTCGGCCGTGGTTGCCATCAGTCGTATTTGATGCGGGGGTCGGCCACCGCATACAGGAGGTCGGTGACCAGGTTCACCGTGACGAAGATCACCGCGATGAAGAGGCTCGCCCCCTGCACGATCGCATAGTCGCGTGACTCGATGGCTTCGTAGACCCAGAGCCCGATGCCGGGCCACGAGAAGATCGTCTCGGTCAGGATGGCGCCGGCCAGGAGCCGGCCGATCTGGAGCCCCACCACCGTCATCACGGGAAGGAGCGCGTTGCGGAGCGCGTGGCGCAGGATGACGGCGACCTGCGGAAGCCCCTTGGCCTCCGCGGTCCGGATGTAGTCGCGCGACAGCACCTCCAGCATGCTGGCCCGCGTCATCCGGGCGATCACGGCCAGGGGGATGGTGGCCAGCGCGACCGCGGGCAGCACGAGGTGGCGGGCGGCATCGCCGAAGGCCTCCCAGTTCCGCTGGAGGAGAGCGTCCAGGATGACGAAGTTGCTCCACGGCCGGAAGTCGGTCGCGCTGTCCAGGCGGAAGCCGGTCGGCAGCCACCCGAGCTGGACCCCGAAGACCCAGGCCAGCATGACGCCGAGCCAGAAGATCGGCATCGAGACGCCGACCAGCGCCCAGACCCGGGAGGCGCTGTCGATCATGGAGTTCCGCCAGACGGCCGAGACGATCCCGATCGGCACGCCCAGGGCGAGCGCCAGCAGGATGGCCGAGGTCGCCAGCTCGACGGTGGCCGGGAAGCGGCGGAGGAGGTCCCTCGCCACCGGGTCCCCGCGGACGATGGAGATCCCGAGGTCGCCGCGGACGACCCGGCCGAGGTAGATCAGGTACTGCTGGTAGATCGGCTTGTCGAGGCCGAGGCGCTGGCGAACCTCGGCCACCTTCTGGGGCGTCGCCCGCTCCCCGAGCATCGTGAGGGCGGGGTCGCCCGGGATGAGATGGATGAAGCCGAAGACGAGGATGGAGACCCCGAGGAGGACGGGGACGACGGTGAACGCGCGCCGGACGGCGTACTGCCTCACCGTCGCCCCCCGCCCCGGAGCGAGGTGTCGACCGCGTCCGACCCGACCACGCGGTCAGGATCGAAGCGCTCCGAGCGCGGGCTCTGCCCGCGCAACTTGGGGGGAGGTTTCGGAGGGGGGCGAAGCCCCCCTCCGATTGAGACGATGGTGAACGCGCGCCGGACGGCGTACTGTCTCACCGTCGCCCCCCGCCCTCCTCAGGGGATCAGCGTCCTACTGGAGCGTGATCGTGTTGAAGTACTCGTTGCCGGTCGGGTTGGCCACGAACCCCTTCACCTTCTTGGAGAGCGCGATGGGCGGCTGGTTGTTGGCGATGAACAGCCGGCCCACGTCGTCGTGCAGCATCTGCTCGGCCTGGCGATACAGCCTCGCCCGCTCGCTCTGGCTGGTCAGCGTGGACGCGCGCTGCAGCAGGTCCGCCAGGGGTTTGTTGGAGTAGAACGCCTCCCGTGAGGCGCCTGGCGAGCAGAAGAAGTAGCAGAGGAAGTTGTCCGGGTCACCGTTGTCACCGGTCCAGCCGAGCATGTACACGGGGAGCTGCCCGTTCTTCCGCTTGTCGAGGTAGACCGCCCACTCGGCCGTCTGGAGCTGCCCCTTGATGCCGACCTTGGCCAGGTCCGCCGCCATCGCCTCGGCGATCTCCTTGGGGGCCGGGAAGTATGGCCGGGAGCGCGACATGTACCAGAAGACGAAGGGCTCCTTCTTCCCGTCCTCCCAGGTGATCTCGGTGAGACCGTTCGGAAAGCCGGCCTGCTTGAGGAGGTCGCGGGCCTTCTCGGGGCTGTAGTCGTATTCCTTCAGGTCCTTGTTGTAACCCCACAGCGACGGCGGCTGGAACTCCTTGGCCACCAGGCCGGTGCCGCCGTAGAAGGCCTCCACGATCGCCTTCTTGTTGACCGCGTGGGCGAAGGCCTGGCGCACCCGCTTGTCCTGGAGCTCCTTCACCTTGTAGTTGAACGCGATGTAGCCGGTCGTGTTCGTCGGACGGAGGATGAGCTGGAGGTTCTGGTCAGCCTTGACCACCTTGACGTCGTCGGGATTGAGGCCCTCCATCGCGTGGATCTCGCCCGCCTTGAGCGCGGCCAGCCGCTGGGAGTTGTCCTTTATGTTCCGGACGACGACCCGCTTCACCTTGGGCTTGGCGCCCCAGTAGTCGGGGTTCGCCTCCAGGACCACCTCCTGGTTCGGCTTCCACTCGACGAACTTGAAGGCGCCGGTGCCGACCGGGCTCTTGCCGTACTCGGTGCCCGCCTTCTCGACCGCCTTGGGACTGGCGATCCCGAAGGCGAAGATCCCGAGGTTGGCCAGGAACGGCGCCTGGGGTCGCTTGAGGGTGACCCGAACCGTGTGGGTGTCGACCGCCTCGATCTTGGAGACGATGGACTTGTCGTCGAATCCCTCGAACTGCCCCTCCCAGTACTCGAAGGTCTGACCGGCCTTGACCTGGTTCTCGTGCTGGGGATGGTTCGACTTCCACCAGCGCTCCATGTTCCAGACGACCGCCTTGGCGTCGAGCGGCTCCCCGTCGTGGAACTTCACGTTCTTCCGGAGGCTGAGCGTCCAGACGGTGGCGTCGGCCGAGGCCTCCCATTTCTCGGCCAGGCCGGGCTCGATCTCGGTGGTCGAGCCCTTGTACTTCACCAGGGTGTCGTAAATCTGATGGGTGATCCGGGCGGAGATGCCGTCGGTGATGACGGCGGGATCGAGCTGGACGGGCTCCCCCTGGTTGCCCCAGACGAAGGTCTGGGCGAGCGCCGGGCCCGCCCCGCCCAGCAGCAGGGCGACCGCGACGACGAGCATCACTCTGGTCAGACGCATGGCCGTGTTCCTCCTTGGTGAGAGTCAGTCAGACGGACGCGCCTCGACGGGCGCGCCCTTCGAGTTGCCGTCCAAGCTCGGCCGGGTCGGTCGTCGGCGCCTGGCAGGCATAATGCTCACAGACGTAGGCGGTCGGGTCCCCGTCCCGCGCCACCTTTCCCTCCAGCAGCGGGCTCCCGGCGCTCTCCCCCTCCCGGCCCCCCGCCACGACCCGAGTGGGAAGGTACCGCGAGAAGACCTCGTCGAGCAAGGGCGCGGCGGCAGCCTCCGGCGCGCTCGGCGGCCACACCAGCGCGACCTCGACCGCCGGCCCCAGGTGGAAGTCGAGCGCCGCCAGGAAGCGGCCGAAGCCCGAGGGGTACCGCGTCATGAGCGGGACGACCGGGCGGAGGGCGGCCAGGCCGATTCGCTCGTAGGAGGCCTCCCCCGTGATGACGCTCAGCCGAAAGAGCAGCTCGCTCGCCACCGACGTCCCGCAGGGCACCGCCGAGTCGAAGAGGTTCCTCGGCCGGACGATGAGCGCCTCGTGGTCGGCCCCGGTGTCGAAGAACGCCTCGGCCGCCTCATCCCAGAAGAGACGGATCAGCTCGTCGGCGAGCTCCCGGCTCGCCCGGAGCCACCGGCCATCGAGGGTCGCCTCGTAGAGCGCGAGGAGACCCTCGGCCACCATCGCGTAGTCCTCGAGGTAGCCGAGGAGCTTGGCCTGCCCGTCCTTCCACGTCCGGAGGAGACGCCCCCCGGAGCGAAGCGCCGTCAGGATGAACGTCGCGTTGCGCTCGGCCACCTCCCGGTAGTCCGGCCGCCCGAGCGCCCGCGAGGCCTCCGCGAAGGCCCGGAGCATCATGCCGTTCCAGCCGGCCAGCACCTTCTCGTCGCGACCGGGCTTGACGCGGCGCTCCCGGACGGCGAAGAGCTTCGCCCGGGCCCGGCCGAGGACCTCGTCGAGCCGGGCGCGGTCGACGCCGAGCGCTCCGGCGACCTCGTCCGGCTCCCGCGGCACGTGGAGGATGTTACGCCCTTCGAAGTTCGCCCCGTCGGCGACACCCCAGTAGAGGCCGGCCACCCGGGCCTCGTCGGGGTCCAGGATCGCCCCGACCTCGGCGTCGCTCCAGAGGAAGAACTTCCCCTCCTCCCCTTCCGAGTCGGCGTCCTGGGTCGAGTAGAAGCCGCCGTCCGGATGCGTCATCTCCCGCACGACGTAGTCGAGCGTCTCCACGGTGATCCGCCGGTACTCCGTGTCTCCGGTCGCCCGCCAGGCCTGGAGATAGAGGAGGGCGAGCTGCGACTGGTCGTACAGCATCTTTTCGAAGTGGGGAACGAGCCACGCCTGGTCTACGGAGTAACGGTGGAAGCCCCCGCCGAGCTGGTCGTACATCCCACCCCGCGCCATGCGGGTGAGCGTGAGCCGTACCATGTCGAGAGCGTCCGGGGCGCCCGTCCGCCGCCAGTAGCGCGACAGGAAGTCCCAGGTCATCGGCTGGGGAAACTTGGGCGCCCGACCCAGCCCGCCGTGCCGGGAGTCGAACTCGGGGCGGAGCCCCTGGAATGCCTGGTCGAGGACGTCACGCGTCAGGAGCTCGCCGCTGGCCCGGACCCGCTCGTGCTGGCGCAGGCTGTCGACGAGGCGCCGGCCGATCTCCTCCGTCTCGCCACGCTTGTCCCGGTAGAAGCCGGCCACAGCCTGGAGGACCCGCGGGAACCCGGGAAGGCCGTGGCGATCCTGCGGGGGGAAGTACGTCCCGCCGTAGAACGGCACCCCGTCGGGCGTGAGGAAGACTGTCATGGGCCAGCCGCCGTGCCCGGTCATCGACTGCACGGCCTGCATGTAGATGGCGTCGACGTCAGGGCGCTCCTCGCGGTCAACCTTGATGTTGACGAAGTTCTCGTTCATGGCGCGCGCGATGTCGGGGTCCTCGAACGACTCGCGCTCCATCACGTGGCACCAGTGGCAGGCCGAGTACCCGACCGACAGCAGGATGGGCTTGCCCTCGGCCTTCGCCCGGGCGAAGGCCTCTCCGCCCCAGGGGTACCAGTCGACGGGATTGTACTGGTGCTGCAAGAGATAGGGGCTCGTCTCGCGGGCGAGACGGTTCGGAGCCCCTTCGGCGTGCCTGGTTCCGGTGGACATCACGATCGCGCGGGGCTCCGGCGGTAGAAGGGAAGCGCCGCGACCTCGGCAACGAGCGGGGCGCCGTCGCCGGCCACCTCCACCCTGCTGCCCGGCTCCCAGTGCTCGCGCCGGAGAAAGCCGAGCGCAAGCCCTCGCTCGAGGGCCGGCGACACCACCGCGCTCGTGATCCGCCCCACCTCGCGTCCCTCCACCAGAACGGGCGCGCCGGGCGGCGGGATCCGGGCATCCGGAAAGACGAAGCCCACGATCTTTCGGTTGACGTGACCGCGATAGGTGACGCGGGCGATGACCTCCTGGCCGATGTAGCAGCCCTTGTTCAACGAGTAGGTGTGGTCGAGCGGGGCCTCCATGACGAGAGTGGAAGCGTCCACGTCGGCGCCGTGCCAGACGGCGCCGGCTTCTACGCGGAGCACGTTCCAGGCCGCGCGTCCCACCGGCCGCGCGCCGGCCGCCGTCAGCCGCTCCCAGACGCGTGCGAGTCCGTCGGGTGCCACCCAGAGGTCGTACCCCTCTTCGCCGCTCTCCTCGGAGCGCACGACCCGGACCTCGAGGCCGTCGACCGCGAGCCGCGCGTGATGAAAGGGGCCGAGCTCGGGAATCGCGTGCTCCAGCGCCTTCTCGGCCGCGGCCCGCGCGGCGGGCCCGGCCACCGCCAGGATCCCCTCCCGCGCGCTCACGTCCTCGAACTCGACCCGCTCGGAGATCAGGAAGCGATCGAGCGCTTCCAGGGTCGCCCGGACGAGCCCGGCGTCGGTCTCGAGCAGGAGGCGGTCGGCCAGGCAGTGGACGACGAGGAGCGAGACGACCCTGCCGTGGGCGTCGAGGAACGAGGCGGGGGCTCCCTGCCCCGGGCCGAGAGCCTTCACGTCGTTCGACAGCATCCCGTGGAGGAACGGGACCCGGTCCCGTCCGGTCGCCTCGATCTTCCCGCGGTGGGATCGATCGATCAGGCCGACGCGCTCCCGGACGGCCTCGTGCTCTCCGCGCGCGTCGCCGTAATCCCGGGGCAGCAAGTAGCCGTCGGCCTCGCCGAAGCGCGCGCCGAGGCGGGCGTGGAGGTCGTGCAGGGGAAGCTGGCTGGCCATGCGTCGGGAATGAACGCGCTGTGATACGCCTGGCATTATACCAGAGCGCCGGGGGTTGCTCGGGCGCCCCGCGAGGAGGCATGATCCTGCCGTGGGCGACGGCACCGACGATCCCGGGCGGACCGCCCTCGCGCTCGCGCGCGCGGCGGTCGAGCGTTACGTGCAGACCGGCCTCCCCGCCGAGCCGCCCCCCGACCTGCCGTCGGAGCTCCGCCAGGCCCATGGTGTCTTCGTCACCATCCGGGTGCGGGGGGAGCTCCGGGGCTGCGTCGGGACGCTCGCCCCGAGCCGCCCGGACGTGGCCCGCGAGATCATCGCCGCCGCCACCGCGGCGGCGACCCGGGACCCTCGCTTCCCGCCGGTCCGGCCTGGCGAGCTCACCGACCTGTCATACGAGGTGGACATCGTCGGAGCCCTCGAGGCGGTCAGGGGACTGGAGAGTCTCGACCCGAAAGTCTATGGCGTGCTGGTCGAGGGAAGCGGCCACCGCGGCGTTCTCCTCCCCGGTCTCGACGGGGTGAAGGACGCCGGGCATCAGGTCCGGCTCGCCCGCGCCAAGGCCGGGATCCCCGAGACCGCCACGGTCCAGCTCTCCCGCTTCGTGGTCCGCCGCTTCCGCGACGATGGCTGACCGCGGTCGTCCCGCATCGCCGCTCCGGCGCCGCTTTCGCCAGGCCCTCCTCCGCTGGTACGCCCGCCACCGTCGGGACCTCCCCTGGCGGCGCACGCGGAATCCGTATCACGTGCTCGTCTCCGAGATCATGCTCCAGCAGACCCAGGTCGACCGGGTCATCCCCAAGTACCACGAGTTTCTGGGACGCTACCCGACCCTGGAGTCGCTGGCCGCCGCCGACCCGGCCGAGGTCCGCCGCGTCTGGTATCCGCTCGGCTACAACATCCGGCCGATCCACCTCCACGGCATCGCCCGCGAGGCGGTGGCCCGCTATGGAGGCCGCCTTCCCGACGAGGACCATGCGCTCCGGGCCCTCAAGGGGATCGGCCGCTATACCGCGGGCGCCGTGCTCTCGTTCGCCTACGGCCACCGGACGCCCATCCTGGACACGAACGTCCGCCGGGTGCTCGGTCGCGTGTTTCACGGCCAGGACGGCCGCGTGATCGCCGCGCCCGCTCTCTGGCGACTGGCCGAGCTCCTCCTGCCTCGCCGGCGCGTGTACGATTTCAACCAGGCGCTCATGGACTTCGGGGCCACCTGGTGCACGCCGCGAAAGCCCCTCTGCCTGCCCTGTCCCATGCGCCGCTTCTGTCGCGCCTTCCCGTGGACACCCGGGTGACCCGGCGCCGCCTCGCGCTCGACCGCGTCCTCGGCGGGGTCGTCCGCTGCACCGCGTGCCCGACGATCCGCGGCTACCGGAAGTTCCCCCGCGCGGCGGCCGGACGCCGGGATGCCCGCTTCCTGCTGGTCGGCGAAGCCCCCGGCATCGCGAGCATCGAGAGGCGCCGCCAGTGGACGGGCGCTGGCGGGATGCTCTTGCGCCGCCAGATCCGGCGGCTCGGGCTGGACCTCGAGGATCTCTTCTACCTCACCAACGCCGTCAAGTGCTGGCCGGCTGCCCCCGGCCGGCGCCCGACCAACCGGAGCCCCCTCCGGAGCGAGGCCGCCCGCTGCGCGCCGTTCCTCGCCCGCGAGATCGCCGCGCTAGATCCCGAGGTCATCGTGGCCGTCGGCGCGGTCGCCGCCCGGGCTGTCCTCCGGGAGCCGGTCCGGCTTCCCGACGACCACGGGCGGCGCCTCCAGGTCGACGGCCGCGAGGTGATCGTCCTCCTCCATCCCGCCAACGCGAGCCGCCACGCCCGGGTATGGCCGACCTACCGCGACTCCCTCCTCGCCCTGTTCGCCGAACTCGCCGCCCGCGCCGGTTTCCCCATCGTCGAGGTGGCCGCGGCCGTGATCACACGGGACGGCCGATATCTGGTGACCGAGCGGACGGCGAACCGTCATCTCGCCGGGCTGTGGGAGTTCCCCGGCGGAAAGCGGAAGCCAGGGGAATCGCTGGAGGACTGCCTCCGCCGCGAGCTCGGCGAGGAGCTCGGGGTCGAGGGGCGCGTCGCCCGGCGGCTCGCCGTGGTACCGTGGGCGTACGCGGACCGGCGCGTCGTTCTACACTTCTTCGGGTGTGAGATCGGCCAGCAGGCCGTCCATCCCCGGGAGGGTCAGGGCATCCGCTGGGTGACCCCGGCGGAGCTCGGGCGCCTCGCGTTCCCGCCAGCTGACGCGGCGATCGTGGCGCGCCTGGCGGCCGAGAGCCACCAGCCGAACGAAAGGAGACCCGATGAGTGACCGGGCGCTGATGACCGCAGCCGGATTTCTGGCGTTCTTCACCGTCGTGATCTTCGTCGCCATCGGCGCGAGCATCGCGATCCTGACCGCGCACTAGATTGTGGGAGGGGGCCGACGGGCCCCTCCCAGACCTCCCCCAGGAGGGGTTGCGGCGGCGAAGCCGCCGCTCGGAGGTCTGCTCGAAGCGGCACGCGCACGGGGCAAGCTGCCGGGGGCTACTCCGAGACCCTCCTAAACGCCCGCCGTCGCCAGGCCGCGCGTGGAGCGAGGCGGCGGCGCGCTACGGGCGGATCGTCAGGGTCCGGTGCCGGCGCCAGAGGTAGGTGGCCATCGCCCCGGCCGCCAGCAGGTTGCCGACCAGCACGGCCGGCCAGGCCAGGGCGTGGAGCACCGGCTCGGCGAACACCATGGCCGCCCCGACGAAGCCGAACTCGAAGACGACGAAAAGCAGAACGATCCCGAAACCGAAGTTCGGCCGATCCTCGGCGAGCTGGAGGAGCCTGGCCGCGATGCCACCGATCACGCAGAAGACCAGACCATGCACGAACGTGTACATCAGGACCATCTCGAAGGACACGGGCAGCGTCTCCGGTGAAGCCAGCCCCTGGCCGTGGCGAAAGATGGTGGTCCCGAGGAGACTCGGCGTGTAGAGGGGCCGCCCCCGAGCCGTATCCAGGACGAGGAACCAGATCGCGATCGTCGCTGCCCCGATCAGGCCGGCGACGATCCCGTCCTGATAGAACGCGTCGGCCGCCGTTGTCCGGGTCTCATCGGGCGCCGCGGCAGTCGCTTCGGTCTGATCCACCATGGCCGACTCCTTTCCGGCACGCTCGAGGGCCGTCCCCGCGTCCTCGAGAAACACGAACGCCCCCGCCGGCCACTTCCATGGTCTGACGGGGGCGTCGAAGATCATCCGAGGATCCGGTCCAGAGCACCATAGCCTCCCCGGCGGCCACACCCCGGCTTTGGCAAGGACTCTATGCCCTCCCCCCGGGACTGTCAATCGTCGGCTGGGGGCTGAGTCACTGCGGCCGGATGGGGGGCGTCGGCCGCGCCGAGACATCGCGGGGCCATGGCGGCCGTATCTCTGCGGCGACGCCGGCCCCGTTGCAGATACGGACAGGCGTCGTTCCATGGTCGGAACCGCCCCCCGGGAATCCGTCGTCGGCCGGCTCACCCGTGGCACGACGGTTGCTCCGGCAAGGAGAGAGGGTTCGAAAGGAGGCGCGGAGATGAGTGCTCCGATCGGGCGCGCCAGAGTCTGGTTGACGGTCACCATGGTTGCCCTGGC